>NZ_JBHVYO010000006.1:0-269813 GCF_042880655.1 Streptomyces sp. NPDC058295 | reverse complement strand
CGGCACCCTCGGTCGTTCAGGGGCGCGGGGAACTGCGCGACCAGCCCCCACCGGGCCGGCGGTCGACGACGAACCGCTTGAGCCGCTCCACTCGCTCAGCGGCTCAGCGCCGCCAGTTCCTTCGCCGCCTCCGTGAGGTCCTTCGCGGTGTCGATGGCCCGCCAGTACGCCCCCTGCGGGAGCGGGAACCCGGCCAGTCGCCGCTCGCGGGCGAGGTGCGGGAACGTCGTCCGCTCGTGGTCCCCGCGCTCGGGCAGCAGGCCGGCGAACGCCGGGGAGAAGACGTAGACGCCCGCGTTGATCTCGTAGGTGGTGGGCGGCGCCTCGATGAAGTCCGTGATGTGGCCGAACCCGTCCGTCTGCACCGCACCCCACGGAATGCGCGGCCGCGCCAGCGCGAGGGTCGCTATGGCGTCGCGCTCGGTGTGGAAGTCGGCCATCTCGCGCAGCGAGAAGCGGGTCCAGATGTCGCCGTTGGTGGCGTACCAGGGCCGGTCGGGGTGGGGCAGGTGGGCGGCCGCGTACTTCAGCCCGCCGCCGCGGCCCAGGGGCTCGGTCTCGACGACGGTGGTGACCTTGACGGGCAGGTCGGCCGACTTCAGCCAGTCCTGGAGCACCTCGGCGAGGTGGCCGCAGGACACGACGACGTCGGTGACGCCCTCCTCGGCGAGCCAGACGAGCTGATGGCCGATGATCGGCGTCCCCGTACCGGGGATCTCGACCATCGGCTTGGGCCGGTCGTCGGTGTACGGACGCAGCCGAGACCCCTGGCCACCGGCCAGGATGACGGCTTGCGTGGGGCGGGACACGGCGTGCGGATCGGTCATGCCCGCACTGTACGTGCCGCTTGTTGCGGGGCGTGCGGCTCCCCCGACGGGAGGGAACCGCACGCCCCGGTCGCTGCGGGCCGACCCGGCGGCCCGGTGGCTCAGCCCCGGGCCGCCAGGACGCCCGAGGCGAAGGCCGTGTCGCACACCGGGCGGGAGTACGACTGTGCGCGCGAGGGGCCGTACACGCGGACGGCCGCCCGGCCCAGGGCGCGGGCGATGGAGGAGCAGTGCTTCGCCAGCGACGGCTTGCCGTTCACGGCGGCCTGGAGATGGGTCAGGGCGACGCCCGGATCCTTCTCCTGGAGCTCGGTCAGCAACTGGTCGCGCAGCACGTCCTGCGGGGCCTTGGCGGCCTCGTGCGAGGACTGCTGTGCGGCGGAGACGTCGGAGGCGGTGAGCACCGAATCCGAGGGGTTCCCCGACCAGTTGACCCGGGTGACCGCGAGGGTCCCGGAGAGCACCATGACGACGGGCAGGACGAGGGCGAGCGAGCGGCCGATACGGCGGGCTGGGCCGCCCTGGCCGCGGCGCGTGCGCTGGGTGGTGGAGTGGTTCGCGGAGTGCTTCACGCGTGAGAGGGTAGCGTGCAGTAATGATTTGGCGACATTCAGTCACCCGGACGGGGGATGAAGCCGTGCTCCCTTTTGGGTAAGGGGTTGACGGACCCCGGTTGAAATGTCCGCTGTGCCGGGGATTTTCGCGGGCAGGGAAAAGGGCCCCGCAGCAGGCTGCTGGGCCCTTTTCGTCAACTCGGGTGAATCACCCGGGTTCAAACCGGGTCAGTCGGAGAGACGCGCACCCGTCGACGTCGAGAAGACGTGGGTCTCGCCCGCGCGCGGGACGACGTGCAGCGTGCTGCCCTTCTCCGGGACGTCACGGCCGCCGACGCGGACCACGAGGTCCTTCGACTCGCTGCCGACCTTGGCGGTGCCGTAGACGAAGGCGTCGGAGCCGAGCTCCTCGACCACGTTCACGACGACCGCGAGGCCCGTGTCGGCGTCGGCGCCGGCCACGTCGAAGTGCTCGGGGCGGACACCGACGGTGACCGTCTTGTCGGTGGCGGCGGCGAGCGCGTCACGCTGGACCGGGACCACCGAGTTGCCGAACTTCACGCCGCCGTCGGCGATCGGCACCTCGACGAGGTTCATCGCCGGGGAGCCGATGAAGCCGGCCACGAAGAGGTTCGCGGGACGGTCGTACATGTTGCGCGGGGTGTCGACCTGCTGGAGCAGACCGTCCTTGAGGACCGCCACGCGGTCGCCCATGGTGAGGGCCTCGACCTGGTCGTGGGTGACGTAGACGGTGGTGATGCCGAGGCGGCGCTGCAGCGAGGCGATCTGCGTACGCGTCGAGACGCGGAGCTTGGCGTCCAGGTTGGACAGCGGCTCGTCCATGAGGAAGACCTGCGGCTCACGCACGATGGCGCGGCCCATCGCGACACGCTGGCGCTGACCACCCGAGAGGGCCTTCGGCTTGCGGTCCAGGTACTCGGTGAGGTCGAGGATCTTCGCGGCCTCTTCGACCTTCTGCCGGATCTCCGCCTTGTTGACGCCGGCGATCTTGAGCGCGAAGCCCATGTTGTCGGCGACCGACATGTGCGGGTAGAGGGCGTAGTTCTGGAACACCATGGCGATGTCCCGGTCCTTGGGCGGCAGGTGCGTGACGTCGCGGTCGCCGATGCGGATCGCACCGCCGTTGACGTCCTCGAGCCCCGCGAGCATGCGGAGCGAGGTGGACTTGCCGCAGCCGGACGGGCCGACCAGGACGAGGAACTCGCCGTCCGCGATGTCGATCTCGAGAGCGTCGACGGCGGGCTTGGTGGAACCCGGGTAGATCCGGGTCGCCTTGTCGAACGTGACAGTGGCCATGGTGAAGGGCCCCCTTCTACCGGCAGGAACGTGCCGGACGATCCGTTGTAGGAAGGTGGTTGGTGTAGTCCACATGAGCGAACTGGGTCAGGACGGTACCTGGCGTTTCCCCGTCTGTCAGTACCCGCAGGCATGTGAACTTCGCGGAAACTTTCGAGTGGGGCGGAGCCGCCCGCTGGTCAGAGCCGCGCGGACCCCGGAAGTCCGTGGCCCGGGGAAAGCGCGGCTGTGTACAGTGGAGCCGCCCTCGCGTGCGCGCGGTGGTGCGCGATGCCTCCTTAGCTCAGCTGGCCAGAGCAGCTCACTTGTAATGAGCAGGTCGTCGGTTCGAATCCGACAGGGGGCTCTCTGAAAAGCCCAGGTCAGCTTCTTGTGCGACCTGGGCTTTCCGATGCCCGCGACCGGCGATTCGCCGATACTGGGCCGGGTGAGACGGCTCTGCGGGGTTTCCGGCGTCCGGCGGGCGGTGTGGGCGCACGTCCGCGGCGCGCCCGGCACCCATGTGTGGCTGGCCGTCCTGTTCGTCACGACGGTGGCCCTGCACCACATGTCGCCGGAGTTCGAGCAGGAGTTCCTGCGGCAGCGGTCCACCAACATCCACGAGCTTTCCCGGCACCCGGTGCGGGTGCTGGTGGCGAGCGCGATGTGGGTCGACGGCGGGTACTGGCTGCCGTACGCGGTGCTGTACTCCGTCTTCCACGCCCAGGCCGAGCGGTGGCTGGGCACCGCTCGATGGCTGGCGGTGTGCGCGGCCGCGCACGTGCTGGCGACGCTGATCAGCGAGGGGGCGCTGGCGAAGGCGATCCGGGACGGGCTCGCCCCGCAGTCGGCGGTCAACACCCTGGACGTCGGGGTGAGTTACGCGCTGTCGGGAGTGGTGGCGGTGCTCGTCTACCGGATCCGTCCGCCCTGGCGGTACGGGTATCTCGCGGCCGTGCTCGTCTTCTACGGCTTCCCGCTGACCGCCGGACCGACGTTCACGGACCTCGGCCACTTCGTCTCCGTGCTCATCGGGCTGGCGTGTTATCCGCTGGTCACAGGGCGCGAAAGAGTACGGAATCCGAAGGAGACAGCGCCTGTGCCGCCGGGTTAACGTCCGGCCATGAGCAGCTCGGCAAGCGGTGTCGTGGACGGCGTCGTCAATGGCGGCATCTCCTTCTGGTACGCGGACGACGGCCTTCCGGCGGTGCGGGAGCCGCTCGCCGGTGACGCCTCCGCCGACGTCGTGATCGTCGGCGGCGGGTACACGGGCCTGTGGACGGCGTACTACCTGAAGAAGGCGGCGCCCTTCCTGCGGATCACCGTCCTGGAGCAGAGGTTCTGCGGATACGGCGCCTCGGGCCGCAACGGCGGCTGGTTGTACAACGGCATCGCGGGCCGGGACCGCTACGCGAAGCTGCACGGCCACGAGGCCGCCGTACGGCTCCAGCGGGCGATGAACGACACCGTCGACGAGGTCGTCCGGGCGGTGGCGGAGGAGGGCTTCGACGCCGGTGTCCACCAGGGCGGGGTGCTGGAGGTGGCCCGGACCCCCGCGCAGCTGGCGCGACTGAAGGACTTCCACGCGCACGAGCTGTCCTACGGGGAGCGGGACCGTGAGCTGTACGGCGCCCGGGAGACGGCCGAGCGGGTGCGGGTGGCGGGCGCCGTGGGGTCGAGCTGGACCCCGCACGGGGCGCGGGTGCACCCGGTGAAGCTGGTCAAGGGGCTCGCGGCGGCCGTGGAGGCGCTGGGGGTGGAGATCCGTGAGTCGACCCCGGTGACGGAGATCCTCCCGGGCCGGGCGGTGACGCCGTACGGGACCGTGCGGGCGCCCTACGTGCTGCGCTGCACGGAGGGGTTCACGGCCGCGTTGAAGGGTGAGCGGCGGACCTGGCTGCCGATGAACTCCTCGATGATCGCCACCGAGCCGCTCACCGACGAGCAGTGGGCGGCGGTCCGCTGGTCGGGGCGGGAGGCGCTCGGCGACATGGCGCACGCCTACATGTACGCCCAGCGCACGGCGGACGGCCGGATCGCGCTCGGCGGGCGCGGGGTGCCCTACCGCTTCGGCTCGCGGACGGACAACGACGGACGCACGCAGCTCGAGACCGCCGGGGCGCTGCGCGAGATCCTGGTCGGGTTCTTCCCGGCGCTGGCCGGGGTGCGGGTCGAGCACGCCTGGTCCGGGGTGCTGGGCGTGCCGCGCGACTGGTGCGCGACGGTCACGCTGGACCGGGCCACGGGCCTCGGCTGGGCGGGCGGTTACGTCGGCTCCGGTGTCGCCACCGCGAACCTGGCCGCGCGGACCCTGCGGGACCTGGTGCGGCTCGACTCCGGGCAGGAGGGCCGCACGGACCTCACCGACCTCCCCTGGGTCGGCCACAAGGTGCGCAGGTGGGAGCCGGAGCCGCTGCGCTGGCTGGGGGTGCGGGGCATGTACGCGACCTACCGGGCGGCGGACCGGCGGGAGACGGAGCGCCACGCGGCGGGGTCCTCACGGCTGGCGCGGCTCGCGGACCGGGTGGCGGGGCGCCACTGACGCGGCGCTCCGGGCGGGCGGCGCGCGGGGGCGACCGTTGGGTGTGGGTGTGGGTGTGGGTGCGGGTGTGGGTGCGGGTGCGGCGGGTGTGCGGGCATGCGGGTGGGTGTGCTGACGTGCGGACCGGGGCCGGGGTCGCGAGGGCGGCCGGGAACCGTAAGGGGTCGGGGCAGGGGCCGTCGTGCGGGGCGGTCAGCCCACCGATTCCGGTACGGCCGCCGCCGGGGCGTGTCTGGGCGGGCCGGTGGTGACCATCAGGCCCGCCACCAGGCCGGCCAGCAGCATGATTCCGGCGGCCCACCAGATGGCGACCGTGTAGCCGTGCACGGTGGCCTCCGCGGCGACCTCGGCCCGGCGCGCGGGGCCGGTCAGATGGGCCGAGATGTAAGCGGTGCTGCTGGTGGTGGCGATCGTGTTGAGCAGCGCGGTGCCGATGGAGCCGCCCACCTGCTGTGAGGTGTTGACGGTGGCGGACGTGACACCGGCGTCCTGCGGGGCGACCCCGGCGGTGGCCGTGGAGAAGACCGGCATGAAGGTCAGGCCCATGCCGAGGCCCATCAGGAGCAGGGCGGGCAGGATCTCGCTGGCGTAGGAGGAGTCCACCGTCATCTGGGTCAGGATCACCATGCCGCCCGAGGCGAGCAGCATGCCGGGGACCATCAGCATGCGCGGCGGCACCCGGTTCATCAGCCGGGCGGAGATCTGGGTGGAGCCGATGATGATCGCCAGGGTGAGCGGGAGGAAGGCGAGGCCCGTCTTGAGGGGGGAGTAGCCGAGGATGACCTGGAGGTAGTAGGTCATGAACAGGAACAGGCCGAACATCCCGATGATGGCGAGGCCCATGGTCAGGAAGCAGCCCGCGCGGTTGCGGTCCTTGATGATGTGCAGGGGCAGCAGCGGCACCCGCGCCTTCGTCTGCCACCACACGAACACCGTGAGCAGGACGATCCCGCCCGCGAAGAGCCCCAGCACCAGCGGGTCGGTCCAGCCGCGCGGCTCGGCCTCGCTGAAGCCGTAGACGATCGCGACCAGGCCGCCGCAGCCCAGCACCGCGCCGGGCACGTCGAGCCGGACGTCCGCGTGGCCGGGGCGGTCGTGGAGCAGCACGAGGGCGCCGAGCACGGCGACGACGGCGATGGGCACGTTGACGTACAGGCACCAGCGCCAGTCCAGGTACTCGGTGAGCAGGCCGCCGACGATGAAGCCGATCGCGGCGCCGCTGCCGGCGAGCGCGCCGTAGATGCCGAAGGCCTTGCCGCGTTCCTTGGGGTCGGTGAACGTCGTCGTCAGGAGGCTGAGCGCGGAAGGGGCGAGTACGGCCGCGAAGACGCCCTGGAGGGCGCGGGCGCCGAACAGCATGGCCGAGCCGGTGGCCGCCCCGCCGAGCGCGGAGGCGAGGGCGAAGCCGATGAGCCCGATGACGAACGTGCGTTTGCGGCCCACCAGGTCGGCGATGCGGCCGCCGAGCAGCAGCAGGCCGCCGAAGGCCAGGGTGTAGGCGGTGATCACCCACTGGCGGTCGCCGTCGGAGATGCCCAGGTCCTCCTGTGCGGAGGGCAGCGCGATGTTCACGATCGTCGCGTCCAGGACGACCATGAGCTGGGCGAGGGCGATGATCACCAGGCCCCACCAGCGGCGGGGATCGGGTGCGGTGTCGGCGGAGGATTCACCTGTCCGGGTGACACTCATTCCGACAGAACACCATGAATCCTCCTATGTCGCATCCCTGGGCAGGGTTGCCGCCGGTCACGGCACCAGGACGACTTTCCCGACCGTTCCGCGGATCTCCAGCGCCCGGTGGGCGGCGGCGGCCTCGGCGAGCGGGAACGTCTGTACCGCCGGGGTCAGCCGGCCGGCGGCCGCCTCGGCGAGGGCGCGGAGCTCCAGGGCCCGCAGGCCCCCCGCCTTCTCGATCATCACGGGCCCCAGGACCGGCCGGGAGACCCCCTCGACGAAGTAGCCCTTGCCGTCGCGGACGCCCTCGGCGGACCAGCCGAAGACGAGGTGCCTGCCCGCGGGGCCGAGCAGGGCGACGGCCGCACGGGCGATGTCGCCGCCCACCCCGTCGAAGACGACGTCGGCGGTCCGGCCGCCCAGGTGGGCGCGGACCTTGGCGGGCCAGGCGGTGTCCGTGTAGTCGACGGCGAGATCGGCGCCGTTCGCCGCGACCCGGGCCACCTTCTCCGGCCCTCCGGCCAGCCCGACGACGGTCGCGCCCGCGTTCTTGGCGTACTGCACGAGGAGCGTGCCGATGCCGCCCGCGGCCGCGGGGACCAGGGCGACGGACGCGGGCCCGAGCTCGGCGAACTGGAGGATCCCCAGTGCCGTACGGCCGGTGCCGATCATGGCCACGGCCTGGGCGGGGTCCAGGTTCGGCGGGATCTCGTGCACGCGGTCGACGTCGGTGACCGCGCGTTCGGCGTACCCGCCGGGCGCGAAGCCGAGATGGGCGACGACGCGCCTGCCGAGCCAGCCGTCGGGGGTGCCCTCGCCGACCGCGTCGACGACGCCGGCGATCTCCCGGCCGGGGATGGTGGGGAGGGTGGTCGGCGTGGGGGCGGGGCCCTGGAGGCCCTCGCGCAGGGCGGTGTCCAGGAGGTGGACGCCCGCGGCCTGGACGGCGACACGGACCTGGCCGGGGCCGGGCACCGGGTCGGCGACCGCCTCGTGGCGGAGGTTCTCGGCGGGACCGAAGGCGTGGAGGCGAATGGCGTGCATGGTGATCCCCGTGGGTGGTGGCTCGTGAGTGGTGGGTCGCGGGTCGTCGGTGGTGGGTGAGGAGCGGAGGGTTGGGACGGGTGGTTGCCCGACTGATCCCACCTTTCAACCTGAACCTTGCTTGAGGTCAAGGGGTCAAGGGCGTTCCCGGCTGCCCGGGGAGGGAGGGGGCAGGGGGATTGTCAGTGGTGGGGTGCAGCATGGGGGCATGGTGAGGACTGGGACCGGGAGAACCGGCAGGACCGGCGGCGGCACCGGCGGCAGGGCCGGTGCGGCGGTGAAGGGTGCGCGGCGTCCGGAGATGCGGCTGCCGCCGCTCGAGCCGTACGGGGGCGGTGGGCTGGAGCCCGACGGCGACTACGACGGCGTGGAGTTCCGCGAGCTGGACCTCGCCGGGCAGGACGGCGGGGGCGCCCGCTTCATGGACTGCGCCCTGACGGGCTGCGCGCTGGACGAGACACGGCTGCGCCACACCCGCTTCCTCGACTCGGTCCTCACCGGCATCCGGGGCGTCGGCACCGACCTGGCGGAGGCGACCCTGCGCGATGTGGAGCTGCTCGACGCCCGCCTGGGCGGTACCCAGTTGCACGGCGCCGTCCTGGAACGGGTCGTGATCCGCGGCGGCAAGATCGACTACCTGAACCTGCGGCAGGCGCGGCTGCGGGACGTGGTCTTCGAGTCGTGCGTCCTGGTGGAGCCGGACTTCGGCGGCGCCCGTCTGGAACGGGTCGAGTTCGTCGACTGCGCCCTGAAGTCCGCCGACTTCACCGCGGCGACCCTGGCGGACGTGGACCTGCGCGGAGCGGTGGAACTGGGCCTCGCGGGCGGCGTGGACCGGCTGTCCGGCGCGGTGATCAGCGCCGCCCAACTGCTTGATCTGGCACCCGTGTTGGCCGCCGAGCTGGGGCTCAGGGTGGAGGGCTAGCGCACCCGGGGGAAGCGCGCCTGCAACGTCCAGATCGCCGGGTTCTCGGCCAGGTCCTCGTGCAGGTCGGTCAGGTCGGCGAGGAGGTCGTGCAGGAAGTCGCGGGCCTCGCGGCGGAGTTCGGCGTGGGAGAAGGTGAGCGGGGGCTCCTCCGTCGGCATCCAGTCGGCCGTGATGTCCACCCAGCCGAAGCGGCGCTCGAACAGCATGCAGTCGGTGGACTCGGTGAAGTCCAGTTCCGCGTACTGCGGGCGAGAGGCGCGGGAGCCCGCCGGGTCCTGGTCGATCAGCTCCACGATGTCGCACAGCGCCCACGCGAAGTCCAGTACCGGCACCCATCCCCAGGCTGTGGACACCTCACGGTCCGCCTTGGTGTCGGCGAGGTAGACGTCGCCGCAGAACAGGTCGTGGCGGAGGCTGTGGACGTCCGCACGCCGGTAGTCCTTCTGCGGCGGGTCCGGGAAGCGGTTGGAGAGGGCGTAGCCGATGTCGAGCACGTAGGCGATGGTGTCACGCCCCCGCGCCGGGGCCGCCCGTCCCCATAAGATCACTGACATGTCCCGATCCGTACGCCTTGTCCCTGCGGTGGCCGTCGCGTCGCTCCTGCTCGCCCTGACCGCGTGCGACGACGAAGGGGCGCCGGACACCTCGGGCGCCCGCGCCCGGGACACCTCGGGTGCCCCGGGCGTCGGCGATCCGTACTTCCCGAAGGCGGGCAACGGCGGCTACGACGTCTCCCACTACGGCCTCACCCTCGCCTACACGCCCGACGGCAACCGGCTCACCGGTACCGCCGTCGTCACCGCCCGGGCGACCGAGAACCTCGCCGCCTTCGACCTGGATCTCGCGGGCATGAAGGTCGAGGAGGTGACCGTCGAGGGCGACACGGCCGAGTTCCGCAGGGACGGCCAGGAGCTGGTCGTCCGGCCGCCCGGCGCCCTGGCCGACGGGGAGACCTTCGAGGTCCGGGTCCGCTACTCCGGCAGCCCGCGGACGATCACCGACCCGGACGGCTCGAAGGAGGGCTGGCTGCGCACCGCGGACGGAGTGCTCGCCCTCGGTGAGCCGACGGGCTCCATGGCCTGGTTCCCCGGCAACCATCATCCCTCCGACAAGGCCTCGTACGACATCGCCGTCACCGTCCCGAAGGGCCTGACGGCCGTCTCCAACGGCGAGTTGCGCAGTGCGAGGACGGCGGACGACGGTCGCACGACCTTCGCCTGGCACACGGCCGAACCGATGGCGAGCTATGTGGCGACCCTCGCGATCGGCCGCTACACGGTCACCCGCTCCACGGCGCGGGGCGGGCTGCCGGTGTACGTCGCCGTGGACCCGTCCCAGGTGACCGCGAGCCGCACGGTGCTCGCCCGGCTCCCCGAGGTCATGGAATGGGCGGAGTACAACTTCGGCCCCTACCCGTTCTCCTCCACCGGCGCGATCGTCGACCGCCCCGAGGACGTCGAGTACGCCCTGGAGACCCAGAACCGTCCCGTCTACCCCGGCGCCCCCGACATCGCGACCCTCGTCCACGAGACCGCCCACCAGTGGTTCGGCGACTCCGTCACGCCGAAGAGCTGGCGGGACATGTGGCTCAACGAGAGCCTGGCGACCTACGCCGAGTGGCTGTGGACGGAGGACGAGGGCGGCGCCACGGCGCAGGAGACGTTCACGGAGTTGTACGACCACGGCGAGGACGAGTACGAGGACCTGTGGGCGTTCCCGCCCGCGAAGCCGACGAGCGCGGCACACATCTCCGACCCTCCCGTCTACCAGCGCGGCGCGATGGTGATCCACCGCATCCGCCGGACCGTCGGTGACGACACCTTCTACGACATCGTCCAGGGCTGGGCCGCCGCCCACCGGCACGGCAGCGCCGACACCGACGACTTCACGGCGTTCGTGGAGAAGCAGGCGCCGGACGAGGACTTCGACGAGATCTGGGCGGACTGGCTGTACGGGGAGGGCAAGCCCGCCCGCCCGTGAGCCGTCACTCCGGTCCCGGACGGCGGTGGCCGCTCTCCGCCTCCCACGCGTCGAGCAGCCGGGCGAGACCGGGCGGCCACACCGGCTCCGCCTCCCGCGCGAGCTCCTCGCGCGTCCACCAGCGCCAGCCGAGGATGCCGTCCGAGGCGTGGGAGGCCGCGAGGTCGGGCCCGCCGGGTTCGCGACGCGGGCCGGGGGAGACGTAGATCTGCTCGTGCTGGCTCACGAGGATGCCCATGCGGGTGAAGTCGTGTTCCCAGGTGCACAGCAGGGGTCCCGGTTCCAGGTCCGCCCACCCGGTCTCCTCGCGCAGTTCCCGCAGCGCCCCCTCGCGCGGCGACTCGCCCTCCTCCAGGCCGCCGCCGGGCAGCGCCCAGTGCACGCCGACGTCGGCGTTGTGGTAGCGGAAGAGGAGGACGGCGCCCCGCGGATCGACGACGGCGACCCGGGCCGCCCGGCGGGACCTGCGCAGCGGCTTGCGCAACACCGCGCACGGACGGCCGAGTTGCAGGTCGGGCCGATGCCCGATGACCTGGTACCCGAGGGCGGCCCAGAAGGCGAGCCCCTGGGGGTTGGCGTCGAGCACGGCGAGCCGCAGGCCATCGTGGCCGGCCTCCCGGAACCGGTCCTCGACCTGCCGGACGATCCGCCTGCCGTGGCCCTGCCCCTGCACGGCCGCGTCCACCATCAGCAACCCGACCCACGGATCGGGATCGGCCGGGTCGGGATGCCGGTCGAGGGTGACCACGACCCCGACCAGCCGCCCCTGACTGCGGGCGAGCAGCACCTCCACACCCCCGTGCGCCAACTCCCGCGCGAGCGCCGCCGCCACCTGCTCCGGCCGGATGTCGTCCGGATCCGGGAAGTCACCGCTGAGGGCGTGGAACGCGTGCTGGGAGGCGTAGAGCGCGGTGAGTTCGGTGAGCAGGGGCGCGGGGATGTCGTGGTCGGCGGTGAGGGGGAGCGGGCTGAGGAGCATGGGGAGCACGCTAGCCGGACGACCCCCGGGCTCATGTGTCCCACCGGGTGCCGCAGCCGCGGACCCGGCGGTGTCTGAGGTGCCGGCGCCGGACGTGGTGCTGATCGCCGACGGCGGCGGTCTTCGCGGCCGCGGCCCTGGCTCCGGCCACGGGGCCGAAACGGTGGCGCGGGTGCTCGCGCGTGCCCCGGCCGGTCGCGGCCGCGTTCGAGACGACGACCGTGTGGCTCGACGGCGCGCCCGCGGGCCGGTTCGAGATCGACGGCGAGCCGACCGCGGTGAGTGGCGTGGTGGAGCACGGGCTGGTCATCCGGGTCTATCTGATGAGGAACCCGCGGAAGCCGACCCGGCTGGACGAGCCGGCCGAACTCGCCCGGTAGGCCGCGGAGCCCCCGGCCTGGTGGCCGGGGGCTCCGATGAGGCGTGCGCGTGGGCGCGGTACCCCGGAAACTCAGACGCTCACGCCGAAGTCCTGGGCGATGCCCACGAGGCCCGAGGCGTAGCCCTGGCCGACCGCGCGGAACTTCCACTCCGCGCCGTTGCGGTAGAGCTCGCCGAAGACCATGGCCGTCTCGGTGGCCGCGTCCTCCGAGAGGTCGTAGCGGGCGATCTCGGCGCCGCCGGCCTGGTTGACGATGCGGATGTAGGCGTTGCGGACCTGGCCGAAGTTCTGCGAGCGGTTCTCCGCGTCGTAGATCGAGACCGGGAAGACGATCTTGTCGATGTCGGCCGGGAGACCGGCCAGGTTGACGTTGATCGCCTCGTCGTCGCCCGCGCCCTCGCCGGTGCGGTTGTCGCCGGTGTGGACGATGGTCTGGTCCGGCGTCTGCTTGTTGTTGAAGAAGACGAAGTGACCGTCGGAGTAGACCTTGCCCTGGGGGTTGACCGCGATCGCCGAGGCGTCGAGGTCGAAGTCCGTGCCGGTGGTGGTGCGGACGTCCCAGCCGAGGCCCACGGTGACGGCGGTCAGGCCCGGAGCCTCCTTGGTGAGCGAGACGTTGCCACCCTTGGACAGGCTTACAGCCATGGTTGGGAGTCCTTCCCTCGTTGCGTACGGCTTCGTACGGGGCTTCGTACGGGCACGAAGCTACAGCTATCCCTATGAACGCAGCGAAGGGTGCTCAAGGTTCCCCGCCACTCCGCGTTTCTTTACTTTCTTTACCAAGATGACCGCGCGGCGGGTTCCGGGGATATTCGCGTGACGTGGGGGCGGCGCGAGCGGGAACATGGTGGGCATGTCTGGTCCCTATGTCGTCCGCGGCTCCGTCTCGCTTCCCGAGGCCGAGCTCATGTGGCGTTTCTCGCGGTCTTCGGGGCCGGGCGGGCAGCACGTGAACACCAGTGACTCGCAGGTGGAGCTCCGCTTCGACGTCGCGGGCACCGAGGCGCTGCCCGAGGTGTGGAAGGCGCGGGCGCTCGAGCGGCTGGCCGGTCGGCTCGTCGACGGCGTCGTCACCGTCCGCGCCTCCGAGCACCGCTCCCAGTGGCGCAACCGCGAGACCGCCGCCGTACGCCTCGCCGCCCTCCTCGCCGAGGCCACCGCCCCGCCGCCCAAGCCGCGGCGGCCGACCCGGATCCCGCGCGGGATCAACGAGCGTCGGCTGCGGGAGAAGAAGCAGCGCTCGCAGACGAAGCGGGGCCGGAACGGACGAGACTGGGGCTGACCGGACGGGGCCCGTTCCTGACTGATACTGATCGAATTCCCCGGCACCTTGCGTGCGTGTGTCACATCTCGGGCGCGACATCCGTCAGTTACATGACAGTTAATCGCGACCAGGGATGTGACGAACGATGGCAACAGGCGACGCCGACTTCCTCGCCGAGCGCTTCGAAGCGCACCGCAGCCGCCTGCGTGCTGTCGCGCACCGCATGCTCGGGTCCGCCACCGAGGCCGACGACGCGGTGCAGGAGGCGTGGGTGCGGCTCAGCCGGAGCGACGGCGAGAGCGCGGGCAAGGAGATCGACAACCTGGCGGGCTGGCTGACGACCGTCGTCGGCCGGGTCTGCCTGGACATGCTGCGCTCGCGCCGGTCACGCGCCGAGGAGCCGCTGGACAACTGGATACCGGCCCCCTCGTGCGAGGACGCCGATCCGGCGCAGGACGCGCTGCTCGCCGACTCCGTGGGCGTCGCGCTGATCGTCGTCCTGGACACCCTCACCCCCGGCGAGCGGCTGGCGTTCGTGCTGCACGACCTGTTCGGCGTGCCCTACGAGGAGGTCGCGAGCATCGTCGACCGGACCCCGGAAGCCGCCCGGCAGCTCGCCAGCCGGGCCCGGCGCCGGGTGCGGGGCGCGCAGGAGCCGGACGTCGATCTCGCCCGGCAGCGGAAGGTCGTCGACGCCTTCCTGTCCGCCGCCCGGGACGGGGACTTCGTCAAGCTGCTCGCCGTGCTGGACCCGGACGTCGTGGCCCGCTCGGAGGCCGGCGTGGTCGCTGGCGCGGCGGCGGTCGCGGCGGGCGCGTCCAGCTTCGCCTTCGTCGGGGCCGTCGCCCGGCCCGCCCTCATCGACGGCGCGACCGGACTGGCGGTGCTGTTCGAGGGCCGGGTGGAGCGGACGCTCAGCTTCACCTTCGTGCGTGGTGGCCGGATCGCCGTGATCGACGTCGTGGCCGACCTCGACCGCATCAGCGAACTGGAAGTGACGCTGCTCTAGTTCAGAGGGCGGCCCCCGGGACCGGACGGCCGGCCCCGGGGGCCGGGCTCTAGCCCAGGGCGAGGACGCCGACCGTCTCTCCCTCGCTGGTCTCGCCGTTCTTCCGGAAGCCCAGCCCGAGATAGAAGTCCGCGGGACCGTTCTCGCCCTCGTGCCAGGTGACGTACATCTCCTCGGTGCCCCGGCGGCGCAGTTCCGCGGCCACGGACTCCACGGCGAACCGGCCGTAACCGCGGCCCTGTTCACCGGCGGCGATGTTCAGCCGCCACAGTCCGGAGCGGACCGGGCCGCCGTCGCCGCGCCCGTTCCAGTCGATGTCGAGAAAGGCCATCAGAAAGCCGACGGCCCGGTCGCCGTCCATGATCAGGCGCGGCCAGGCGACCCCCGGGCGATGGACATGGGCCTCCGCGAGCGACTGCATCACCGGCGAGACCGCGAACTCCTGGTCGGGGCGGACCCGGATGCCGGTCGCGGCCTCGAAGTTCGAGGGAGTGATGATCTCGAGACGGGGCCCTGAAGTCGTCATGCGGGCACCCTAGGCGGGCCCTCGTCCGGCGGCCACGGCATTTTCGGTGTCACCCCAACTGGCGGTAACGGCCCCGGAAATACATCAGTGGACCGCCGTCCGCGCTCGGCACCGACGCGGCGAGCACGCGGCCGATCACCAGCGTGTGGTCGCCGGCCGTGACCTGCTGCTCGGTGCGGCACTCCAGGGTCGCCAGGGCGCCGCCGACCAGAGGCGCGCCGGCCACCTCGCCGCGGGTGTACGGGAGGTCCTCGAAGAGCAGCCGGTCGCTGATGCGGCCCTTCATGGCGAAGCGGCCGGCGATGTGCCGCTGGCTCTCGGAGAGTACGGACACCGCCCACAGGGGCTGCTCGTCGAGGAGGTCGTCCATCCGGGAGCCGGTGCGCAGGCTGACCAGGACCAACGGCGGGTCCAGGGAGACCGACATGAACGCCGTCGCGGTCATGCCGACGTCCTCGCCGTCCGGCGCCCCGGGGTCGTCCGGGTCGAGGGACGGCTCCCGGGCGGTCACCAGGACCACGCCGTCGGCGAGCCGGGACATGGCGGCGCGGAACTCGTCGTTGCTCACTCCCTCAGCATGCCTGGAGCGGGTCTCGGACACGGTCTTGAGCGCAGCCGGCTCGAGTACGTCTGGGGGCATGTCCGAAACGCTAGTGTCCGTCCGGTGCGCGGCGCATCGGACCTCCGCCCGAGTAGGGTCGTAGGACTGTGGACCGATTCCCCCGGGCCCGATTCCGGTGTCCGTCCGGGCATGTTCGTGCCTGTCCGTGTTCAGGAAACACACAGGAAAACGCGGAAACTCCACTCAAATGTTCATCTTCACCTGTGACTTGAGTCACAAGAAGCAATAATTGTTGACCCTGTGTACCGAGTGGGCAGCGCGCTGTGATTCAGTGGCGGAGGCGTCACAAGGAGACACACACCGACAGCACAGCACCGGAAACGACGTTACGCCGAGAACAACCCTTGATTCGCTGCGAAGTCTCGGGGGGAGGGCGAAACACATGGAGACCGAGTCGGAGCCTTACGTCCGCCTTGCGTCCCTGCGACAGCTGCACCAGGTCATGGCCGACATGAACACGGCCCGCAGCCTGGCCGACACCTTGCAGACCGTCGCCGACGGCGTGGTCACGGCACTCGGGTACGAGCTGGCGTGCGTCAACCTCGTGCGCCCCGACGGCGATCTCGTGGTCGCCGCCTTCGCAGGCAACCCCGCCGCCGAGGCCCTGATCACCGGCCGGGTCGGCTCGCGCGAATCCTGGGACCGGCGCCTCGCCATGGGCGAGACCTGGGGCGACCTGATCTTCATACCCCACACCGAGGGCTGGGTCCTCGACGACGACGACGTGCCCCAGTGGTACACCGACGGGCCCGCACCCCGCTTCGAGGACGAGTGGCACCCCTCGGACCGCCTCTTCGCCCCCATGTACATGCCCGCCGCCCCCGGCAGCGGAGGCACCTGCGGTGAGCTGATAGGCGTCCTGTCCGTGGACCGGCCGCGCAACGGCCGCCGGCCCGGCGCGTGGGGGCGCGAAGCCCTCCAGATGTACGCCTTCCAGGCCGCCATCGCCATTAGCAACGCGCGTCTACGCGCGAATATGCAGCGGGCACTGGTCCGGCTCGAACGCGATCAGCAGGCCCTGCGCGCCAGTGAGGAAAGCTTCCGGCAGGCCTTCGAGTACGCCCCCTCCGGCATGGCGATAGCCGAGATGGGCGGCGACCAGCACGGTCGGATACTGCGGACCAACGACGCCCTGTGCCGCCTGCTGGGACGCCCCGCCTCCGCGATGCGCCGCTACTCCTTCTCCGACCTGGTCCACCCCGAGGACATAGGCACCCTGCTCCGCACCTCCGCCGAGGGTGGCCGCGCCGAACTCCGCCTCGGCCGCCGGGACGGCACCTACGTCTGGGTCAGCCTCCGCAACTCCGTCGTCGCCGACGCGGCCGACGGGCCCCGCTTCCTCCTCACCCACGTCGAGGACATAGAGGACCGCAAGCGCCGCGAGCTCCAGCTCGCCCACCGGGCCTCGCACGACTCCCTCACCGGACTGCCGAACTCCGCCGAACTGCGCTCGCGGCTCTCCGCCCGGCTCTGTCAGCGCCCCCAGTCCACCCACCCCGCCGCCGTCGACGCCATGGACACGGCCTACGGCCACGCCGCCTTCGACGCCAATGGGCACGGCTTCGACTACCGGCCCGGCGGCACCGAGTCCTTCGACGGTTACGACCACCATGTGCACACCGCCGCCCCCGAGGAGGGGCGCGACGACGGCACCAAGGGGCTCGCGGTCCTCTTCTGCGACCTCGACGGCTTCAAGTCGATCAACGACCGGTTCGGTCACAACGCCGGCGACGCGGTCCTCATCGAGGTCGCCCGCCGGCTCTCCCGCCAGGTCCGCGACGGCGACACGGTCGCCCGGCTCGGTGGCGACGAGTTCGTGATCCTCGCCGACGGCCTCGGCCGCGCCGACGCCGCCGACCTGGCCGTACGGCTGCGCAACGAGATCATCCAGCCGATCCGCGCCGAGGGCCGGGCCGTGCGGGTGGGCGCGAGCTTCGGTATCGGCTGGGCACATTGCGGGATGACCGCGGACGAAGTGCTGAAGTCCGCCGACGAACGCATGTACGTCGAGAAACGATCTCGTCCCAAACAGCACCGGCGTGCGGGATGATCACCAGGTCAGCGAGCTGATGCGATCAGAGTCACCTGTTTGGGCCATCCGGAGCGGGTAGGCTCGCCAGTCTGACCGCACCATCGCATCCGACCCGCACTTGCTGAGGAGTACCAAGGGATGACGTCCGGCAACAACGGCGCGAGTACGCCCGAGGACGACGACCCGTTCGGCTACCTCTACGCCGACGGCCAGGCCAACGGCGCGCAGCCGCCCTCCGGTGGTGGCTACGGCTACCCCAACTCGGTCAGCAGAGTGCGCGCGGTCGGAGAGCGCCAGTACGGACAGCAGCAGACCGCGCAGTACGGGCAGCCGCCGACGATGCCTCAGCAGCAGGGCGCGTACGGCCAGCCGAACGCGCACTACAGCGCGCCCGAGAACTTCGGCGCAGGCGGCGGCCCCAACACCGGCCGCCAGCCCGCGCAGAACGGCGGCGGCCGCGGCCGCGGCCCCAACACCAAGGGCCTGCTGATCGGCGCGGTCGCGGTGGTCGCCGCGGTCGTGATCGGCATCGTGGTCGCCATGGCCAACGGCGACGACGGCTCCGACGACAACAAGGCGAGCGACCAGGTGTCCGCCTCCGCCTCCGCCCCCGCGAGCGCCTCGCCCAGCGAGTCGGCCGACGACGGCGCGAACGAGGCCGAGCTGCCGAAGGCCGACGCGAAGGCACTGAACCTCGGCGGCAGCGCCGCGCTGGCCTCGGACGTGCAGGGCGCGCAGGCGGCCGGTGGCGTCTACGTCGGCAACCTCAACCAGGTCGGCAACTCCGTCACCTGGACGGTCAACGGCATCCCGTCGGACGGCACGTACACCGTCTTCGCGCACTACAGCGCGGCCGGTGAGGACCAGTCGATGACCCTCACCGTCAACGGCAAGACCTTCGGCACCAAGTTCAACCTGGGCAACTTCGCCCACGCCAAGGACGGCGACTTCGCCAAGGGTTGGACGAAGACCTACTCCTGGCCCACGCTGACCAAGGGCACCAACACGATCTCGGTCTCCTGCCAGGACGGCGACAAGTGCAACGTCCTGCTCGACCAGCTGTACCTGAAGGCCGGTCAGGTCAAGAACTGACCCGGCCGCCTCCCGGGATTCAGGCCGGGTTCAGGCCGCGGTGATCTCCGCGGCCACCGTGATCCGGCAGAGCAGCTCCTCGTAGGCGGCGCGGTCGAACTCGCCCGCCACCGGGGCCGCCACGGTCGCCGCCGACAGGGCCACCGCGCGGGACAGGCGGTCCGGCCAGGGAAGGCGTTCCACCAGGCCCGACAGCAGGCCGGCGACCGCCGAGTCGCCCGCGCCGGTCGGATTGCCGTGGACCCGGCGTGGCGGGACGGCGCGCCAGCGGCCCTCCGGGGTGACCGCGAGGAAGCCTTCGGCGCCCAGCGAGGCCACGACGGCGTGCGCGCCGCGCCTGCGGGCGTCCCGGGTGGCCTGCGACGGCTCGTGCGAGCCGGTGAGTTCGGCCAGTTCGGTGGCGTTCGGCTTGACGATGTCCGGGCGGGCGGCGACCCCGCGGCGCAACGGCTCTCCGCTCGTGTCCAGCAGTACGGGGACACCCGCGGCCCGTGCCCGCCGCACCAGGACCGCGTACGCGCCCACCGGCACGCCCGGCGGCAGGCTGCCGCACAGGGCCACCGCCTCGGCGCCGGCGAGCAGCCCCTCGTACGCCTCCTGGAAGGCGGACCATTCGGCCGGCGCGATCACCGGGCCGGGTTCGTTCAGCTGGGTCGTGTCGCCGGTGCGGGCGTCGACGACCGCGACCGTGCGGCGGGTGGCCCCGGCGACCGGGACGAGGGCGTCCACGATCCCGGTCGCTGCGGTGAGTCGTTCCTGTACGACCCGGCCGGTGGGGCCGCCCACGAAGCCGGTCACCGTCACCTCGTGGCCGAGGGCGGCCAGCACCCGGGCGACGTTCAGCCCCTTGCCGCCGGGCCGTTCGCGCACGTCGGTCACCCGGTGCGAGGCGTGCGGCCGCAGCGCGGGCACGCGGTAGGTGAGGTCGAGAGCGGTGTTCAGGGTGACGGTGAGGATCACCTGGCGGCCTCCCCCGGCTGGCGTGCGTACATGAACGGTTCCGGAACTCTCCGGCTTCCGGAGGCCTGATCATGCCAAAGAGACGGCGACCGGCCCAGTGCGCGGGTCGGCCGCCGTTCCTGTGCGGGGGGATGTTTCAGGCCAGTTGGGGATCCACCACCCAATCCCCCTTGCGCATCACGCCCTTGAGCTCGAAGTTCTCGTCGAGCAGGACCAGGTCGGCGTCCTTGCCGGGCTCCAGTGAGCCCACCCTGTCGTCGATGCCCAGCAGCCGGGCCGGGTTGGCGGACAGCGCGGCGACGACGTCCCCGACCGGCAGCCGGTCGATCGTCACCGCCCGCTGGAAGGCGCGGTCCTGGGTGAGGGTGGAGCCCGCGATCGAGCCGCCCTCCACCAGCCGGGCCACGCCCTCGCTGACCTCGACCTCCAGCGGGCCGAGCAGGTAGCGGCCGTCGCCGATGCCGGCCGCGTCCATCGCGTCGGTGATGAACGCCACCCGGCCCGGGCCCGCGTGACGGAACGCCAGTTCCAGGGCCGCCGGGTGCAGGTGCGTGCCGTCGTTGATGAGCTCGACCGTCACCCGCTCGTCCTCCAGGAGCGCGGCGATCGGGCCGGGGTTGCGGTGGCCGAGCGGCGGCATTGCGTTGAAGAGGTGCGTGGCGACGGTGGCTCCGGCCTCGATGGCCTGAACCGTCTGCTCGTACGTCGCGTCCGTGTGCCCGACGGCGGCGATCACGCCGTGCTCGGCGAGCAGTCGTACGGAGTCCAGGCCGCCCGGGAGTTCCGTCGCGAGGGTGACCATGCTCGCCCGGCCGCGTGCCGCGTCGATCAGCTTGCGCACCTCGGCCGGGTCGGGGTCGCGCAGCAGCGCCTCGGAGTGCGCGCCCTTGCGGCACGGCGAGATGAAGGGGCCCTCGAAGTGGATGCCGGCCAGGTCGCCCTGCTCGGCCAGTTCGCTCAGCAGGCCGGCCTGACGGGCCAGGAAGTCCATGTCGTCGGTGACGGTGGAGGCGACGAGGGTGGTGGTGCCGTGCCGCCGGTGGGTGTGGATGGCCTTCAGCACGTCCTCGGCCGTGCCGGAGAAGGAGGCTCCGCCGCCGCCGTGGTTGTGCAGGTCGATGAAGCCGGGGACCAGCCAGTGGCCCGTCACGTCGATGACGTCCCCGTGCGGGGTCGCGTGCGGGGCGTCCACGGCGATCTTCGTGCCGTCGATCGTGACGCGGCCGTCGGGCACTGTGCCGGTGGGGAGCACCACCCTGGCGCCGGTGAGCACCTGCCTCCGTGCGCCGGTCGCGGGCTGCGGGTGCGTCGTGGCTGGTCGCGCCCACGCGGCGGAGCCGCATGAGGTGGCGTCCCGCGCCCCTGGGGGGGTGGCCATCAGGGTGTTACCTCCATACCGTCGGTTGTGTTGAGGAGATCCCAGGCCAGGAGGCCCGCGCCCAGGCAGCCGGCGGTGTCGCCCAGGGCCGCCGGCACGATCTCCGGCAGCTTCTGGAAGGTCACCCGCCGGCGGACCGCGTCCCGTAGTGGCGTGAACAAGGTTTCCCCCGCCTCGGCGAGGCCGCCACCGATGACGAGCGTGCGGGGGTCCAGCAGGGTGAGGGCGGTGACCAGGCCGTCGGCGAGCGCGTCCACGGCCGTCTGCCAGACCCGGACGGCGTTCGGGTCGCCGGACGTGACGGCCTTCGCGCAGTCCGCGGCGTCCGCCTCCGGGTCCCCGCAGGCCGCCGCCCATGCCTCGCTGACCGCCGCGGCCGACGCGAAGCGCTCCAGGCAGCCGTGCTGTCCGCACGGACACGGGGTTCCGCCGGGCCGTACGACGATGTGGCCGATCTCGCCCGCGAAGCCGTGGGCGCCCGCCTCCACCCGGCCGTCGACGCCGATCGCGCCCGCGATGCCGGTGCCCAGCGCCACGAACAGGAACCGGTCCGCGCCCCGGGCCGCGCCGATCCGGCCCTCGGCGAGGCCGCCGGTGCGCACGTCGTGCCCGAGGGCGACGGGAGCGCCGAGGCGGTCGGCGAGCAGTGCGCGCAGCGGGACGTCCCGCCAGCCCAGGTTGGCCGCGTAGGCGGCGACGCCGTTCGCCTCGTCGACGATGCCGGGCACGGCCACGCCCGCCGCGGCCGCGGGCTCGCCGAACTGCCGGGCGCCGTGTTCGCGCAGCTCGGCGGCGAAGTCGAGGATGCCGGCGACGACCGCGTCGGGTCCGCGCTCACGGCCGGTGGGCCGGCGGGCCCGGTGCAGCAGTGCGCCGTCCGCGCCGACCAGGGCGGCCTTCATCCCGGTGCCGCCCACGTCCAGGGCGATGACATGTCTCACGGGGACAGTGTGGACCGAGGACCCGCGAGAGGTCTAGTCCACTCGCGGGTTGTGGGGGTACCGTGCCGCCCCGGAGGCCGAAAGAGGTCTAGTCCACATAGGTGGTGTAGACCTTAATCCGGATAACGGTCCATTGGTATGAGCAATCAGTTGGGAGCGTCACGGTGCAGCGGCGGGCACGGAAGTCAGGAACGATCACGGGAGCGGTCGCGGGGGTGTCGGCCCTCGGCATGGCCGCGGTCCTCACCGGCTGCGGACTCTCCGGAGACTCCGACGACGTCACCCTGAGACTCGTCGCCGCCGACTACGGCGACAGCAGTGCCAACAGTTCGAAGAAGTACTGGGACAAGCTCGTCGAGGGTTACGAGAAGGACCACCCCGGCGTCACCGTCGACGTGACCGTCTACTCCTGGAACGACGTGGACGCCAAGGTCAAGGCGATGGTCGACGCGGGCAAGGCCCCCGACATGGCCCAGATCGGCGCGTACGCCGACTACGCGGCCGCCGACCGGCTCTACAAGGTGAGCGATGTGCTCTCCATCCCCGTCGAGGCCGACTTCGTGTCCCAGCTCGCCAACGCGGGCGAGGTGCAGGGGGTGCGGTACGGCATGCCGTTCGCCTCCTCCACGCGGCTGCTGTTCTACAACAAGACCCTCTTCGCCAAGGCCGGCCTGACCCCGCCGACCACCTGGGCCGAGCTCGCCGAGGACGCGAAGGCGCTCAAGGACGAAGGCGTGAAGTACCCGTACGCGCTGCCCCTCGGGTCCGAGGAGGCACAGGCCGAGACCCTTCAGTGGCTGCTCAGCGGCGGGGGCGGCTACACCCAGACCGTCAGCGCCTACAGCATCGACTCCACCGAGAACGTCGAGACCTTCGACTGGCTGAAGGACGACCTGGTCGGCAAGGGCCTCACCGGGCCGGTCGCGCCGGACAAGCTGAACCGGGCCGCCGCGTTCGCCGCCTTCGCCGCCGGCGACGTGGGCATGCTCAACGGGCACCCCTCGCTGATGAAGGCGGCCGCGAGCAAGGGCGTGAAGTTCGGCATGGTGCCGATGCCCGGTGTCGCGGGACCGACCAAGGTCTCCATGGGCGTCGCCGACTGGATGACCGCCTTCAAGCAGAACGGACACGCCGAGCAGGTCGGCGACTTCCTCGACTACGTCTACAGCGAGAAGAACGTGCTGGACTTCTCCCGCGAGTACGACCTGCTGCCGGTCACCAACTCGGCCTCCCAGGTCATGAGCGCCGCCAAGGAGGACGCCGACCTCAAGCCGTTCCTCGACGAGCTCCCGCTCTCGGAGACCTACCCCGTCGGACGGACCTCCTGGGCGAAGGTCAGCGCGGAGATCAAGAAGCGGATCGGCCAGGCCGTGACCGCGAACGGCGACCCGGCCGGCGTACTGGGCGAACTCCAGACCGCGGCCACGACGCTGGACACCGGCACCGGCTGACGAGCCGGCCGGCGCTGGGCCGCTGTCGGTGCCGGGCGTTACCGTGCGGACATGGAGAGGCGAGCGGAAGCGGACGAGCTGGGGGCGGGGGAGCGGGGCATCCTCGCCCTGGAGCGGCGCGGGTTCTCCGGCCCCGGCGCGAAGGAACGGGCGATACGCGAGGAACTGGACCTGTCCCCGGTCCGCTACTACCAACTCCTCAACGCCCTCCTCGACGACCCCCGCGCCCTGGCCCACGACCCGGTCACGGTGAACAGACTGCGCAGGGTGCGGGAGGCGAGGCGGGGGGAGCGCTAGCCGCGGGCGCGCGTTGGTTATCGTCGGTGTATGGGCACCCACGAGACGCACTCCTCGGAACCCGAACCCCTTTCCGTCCCCGTTCCGGTCACCCCGGCGGGCCGCGCCGCGCTCGACGCGATCCTCGGCCGGCCCTCCACCACGCTCGTCGCGCTCGACTTCGACGGCACCCTCGCCCCGATCGTCGAGAACCCGGAGGACGCCCGGGCGCACCCCGACGCCGTCCCCGCGCTCACCGCCCTCGCGCCGAAGGTCGCCGCCGTGGCCGTCATCACGGGGCGGCCCGCCGAGGTCGCCGTACGGCACGGCGGATTCGCCGGGGCCGAAGGGCTGGAGCACCTCTGCGTCCTCGGCCACTACGGCGCCGAACGCTGGGACGCCCGCACCGGCGCCCTGAGCGCCCCGGACCCGCACCCCGGAGTGGCCGCCGTCCGCGCGGAACTCCCGCGGGTCCTGGCCGCCGCCGGGGACCGGCCGGGCGTCTCGGTCGAGGAGAAGGGCGGCCGGGCCGTCGCCGTCCACACCCGCCGCGCCGACGACCCGCAGGCCGCCTTCGAAGCGCTGCGGGCCCCGCTCACCGACCTCGCCACCCGGCACGGTCTGATCGTCGAACCCGGCCGGATGGTCCTGGAGCTGCGCCCGCCGGGCACGGACAAGGGCGTCGCCCTGCTGGAACACGTCCGCGAGACCGGCGCGCGGTCCGTCCTCTACGCCGGTGACGACCTCGGCGACCTGCCCGCCTTCGCCGCCGTGGAGAAGCTCCGCGCGGACGGCGTACCCGGGCTGCTGGTGTGCAGCGGCAGCACCGAGGTCGGCGAACTCGCGGAGCGCGCGGACCTCGTCGTCGACGGGCCCGCCGGCGTCGTACGGCTGCTGCGGGAGCTGGCCGCTCAGCTCGGCTGAATCTCCCGCAGGGCGTTCAGCTGGTCCAGGAACCACCGGGCCGGGGGAAGCGCGGTCGCCGCCGCGGACAGCCGCTTCGTGCGCTCGGCCCGCTCCTCCGGCTTCATGGTCAGCCCCTCGTGCAGGGCGCGGGCGGTCTCCAGGATGTCGTACGGGTTCACCGTGATCGCGTCCTCGCCCAGCTCCCAGTAGGCCCCCGCCTCCCGGGACAGGACCAGCGCGCAGCCCTCGTCGGAGACGACCGGGACCTCCTTGGCGACCAGGTTCATGCCGTCGCGGATCGGGTTCACCATGGCCACGTCGGCCAGCCGGTAGGCGGCGAGGGAGCGGGCGAAGTCGTCCTTGAGGTTGAGCAGGACCGGGGTCCAGCCGGGCGTGCCGTAGGCGTCGTTGATCTCCTCGGACAGGCGCCGCACCTCGGCCATGTAGTCGCGGTAGACGGCGAGGTCCTGGCGGGAGGGGTAGGCGAAGGCCACGTGGACGACCCGCTCGCGCCACTCCGGGTGGTCGTCGAGCAGCTGCCGGTAGGCCAGCAGCCCGCGCACGATGTTCTTGGACAGCTCGGTGCGGTCGACGCGGACGATCGTCTTGCGGCCCTCGCCGATCTCCGCGCGCAGCGCCGCCATGCGCTCGTCGACGTCCGGCCGGTGCGAGCGCTCGCGCAGGAAGTCGGCGTCCGCGCCGAGACCGTGCACGCCGATCCGCGTCTTGCCGGGACCGCCGGCGAACTCCGCACAGCACGCGGTGAACGCGTCCGCCCAGCGCCGGGTGAGGAAGCCCAGGCGGTCCGCGCCCAGCATGCCGTGCAGCAGCTGCTCGCGGATGTCCCCCGGCAGCAGCGCGAAGTAGTCCACCGGCGCCCACGGCGTGTGCGAGAAGTGGCCGATGCGCAGGTCGGGGCGCAGCTCACGCAGCATTCCCGGCACCAGACACAGGTGGTAGTCCTGGACGAGGACCGCCGCGCCGTCCGCCGCCTCCTCGGCCAGCGCCTCCGCGAACGCCCGGTTGTAGGCCTCGTACGATGCCCACTGGCGGCGGAACTCCGCGTCGAAGGCGGGCTCCAGCGGTGTCTGGTAGAGCAGGTGGTGGAGGAACCACAGCACGGAGTTGGCGATGCCGTTGTACGCGTCGGTGTGCACGTCGGCCGGAACGGCGAGCATGCGCACGCCCTCCTCGCCGACGCCGCGCCGGACCGCCTCCCGGTCGCCGTCGGAGAGCGCCGAGCACACCCAGAGGGCGCCCGCCTCGGGTCCGATGGCCGACAGGCCGGAGACCAGCCCGCCGCCGCCGCGTTTCGCGTGCAGCGAGCCGTCCTCGCGCAACTCGTAGGAGACCGGACCGCGATTGGACGCGACCAGCACCTCGGCGGCCCGGGCGGCAGTGTCGTGCGTGGAAGCCATATGCCCAACCTAGCCCGGTCGGGAAACGCTCAAACGTACGGTCGCGCTGCGTGGACGGGCCGTGTCCGGCCGTGTCGCCGCTGTCGGCGCCATGCCGTATACGGCCCGTCCCGCGGTCACGCGACCTTGCGGGTCGCGTACTCCGCGATCTCCGCCATCGGCGGCCGTTCCTCGGTGTCCACGGAGTACGTGCGCGGCTCGAAGCCGTCCGTGCTCCGTTCGAACTGGGTGAGGGACGGGCGGATCAGGTGCCCGCGGGCCAGCCGGAGCTGGGCGGTGCGGTAGATCGCCGCCGCCATCCGGCCCAGCGCCTGCCCGTCCTGGTGACGGTGCTTGCGCACACCGATGTCGACCTGGGCGAGGGCGTCCAGGCCCACCAGGTGCAGGGCGTCCACCAGCATGCCCAGCTCCACGCCGTAGCCGACGGGGAAGGGCAGCTGCTCCAGCAGGCCGCGGCGGGCCGCGTACTCGCCGCCGAGCGGCTGCACGAACCCGGCCAGCTGCGGCCAGTGCATGTTCAGCAGCGGTCGGGCCATCAGCTCGGTGACCCTGCCGCCCTGGCCGGCCGCGCCGCCCAGCGGACGGTCGTACATGCCCTTGACCAGATCCACCCCGGGGTCGGTGAGCAGCGGGCCGACGATCCCCGAGACGAAGTCCGAGGAGAACTCCCTCAGATCCGCGTCGATGAAACAGACGATGTCCCCGGTGGTGACCAGCAGGGAGCGCCACAGGACCTCACCCTTGCCGGGCACGGCCGGTATCCGCGGCAGGATGTCGTCCCGGTGGACGACCCGCGCGCCGGCCGCCGCGGCCACCTCGGACGTACGGTCGGTCGATCCCGAGTCGACGACGACGATCTCGTCGACGAGCGGGACCTGGTGCATGAGGTCGTGCCGGATGACCGCGACGATGTCACCGACCGTCTCCTCCTCGTTCAGCGCGGGCAGGACGACGGACACCGACTGGTTCGTGGCGCGCTTCGCGGCCAGGATCCGGTGGAGCGGACGATCGGACGCGGACCAGGAGCGGGTGGCCAGCCAGCGCTCAGTTTCTCGAAGCACAGTCTGCGGCTCCTCACTGTCGTGATCACACCGGGTGCACGGAAGGTGACCGTGTGATCCATCTCGCGGTTCGGACGACTATCTCAACTGTCCTGGCCTTCGGTTACAGTCTTGAACAACGCGGATGACCATCGCATGTCCGAGGTCGCCCCCCGTTCACAACTTCATACCGCTCATCCAGAGGGGCAGAGGGATACGGCCCGATGAAGCCCCGGCAACCCTCCAGCCGGTCTCGTAACGATCACTGATCCACGTGGTGATCGCTTCGCGAGGCTCCCGGCTCGGGAAGGTGCCAAATCCGTCTCACGGCGAGATGCGTCGTGAGGAAGATGAGGAGAAAGGGCCTCGCCTCACATGGCTGCGCAGACTGTTGCAAGCACCACCGACTCTACGACGTCCTCTGCTGTCGATCTCGGTCCGGCCGCCGCGTTGAGCTGCCGCGAGTGCGGCCACCGCGTGCCCCTCGGCCCGCTCTTCGCCTGCGAGGAGTGTTTCGGCCCGCTCGAGATCGCCTACGACTTCTCCTCCTACGACACGGAGGAGCTCCGCAAGCGCATCGAGGCGGGGCCCGCGAACATCTGGCGCTACGCGCCGCTGCTGCCCGTCCCCGCGGACGTGGCCGACAAGCCGAACATCAACCCCGGTTGGACCAAGCTCGTCCAGGCCGACAACCTCGCCCGTGAACTGGGCGTCGACGCCGGCAAGCTCTTCGTCAAGGACGACTCCGGCAACCCGACGCACTCCTTCAAGGACCGGGTCGTCGCCCAGGCCATCGAGGCCGCCCGCGCGTTCGGCTTCACCACGCTCTCCTGCTCCTCCACGGGCAACCTGGCCGGTGCCGTCGGCGCCGCCGCCGCCCGGGCGGGCTTCCGGTCCTGCGTGTTCATCCCGCACGACCTGGAGCAGGGCAAGGTCGTCATGGCCGCGATCTACGGCGGCGAACTCGTCGGCATCGAGGGCAACTACGACGACGTCAACCGCTTCTGCTCCGAGCTCATCGGCGACTCGGCGGGCGAGGGCTGGGGCTTCGTCAACGTCAACCTGCGGCCGTACTACGCCGAGGGTTCCAAGACGCTGGCGTACGAGATCTGCGAGCAGCTCGGCTGGCGGCTGCCGGACCAGCTGGTCGTGCCGATCGCCTCCGGCTCCCAGCTCACGAAGATCGACAAGGGCCTCCAGGAGCTGATCAACCTCGGGCTGGTCGAGGACAGGCCGTACAAGATCTTCGGCGCGCAGGCCGAGGGCTGCTCCCCGGTGTCCGTGGCCTACAAGGCCGGGCACGACGTGGTCCGCCCCCAGAAGCCGAAGACCATCGCCAAGTCGCTGGCCATCGGCAACCCGGCGGACGGTCCGTACGTCCTCGACATCGCGCGGCGCACCGGCGGCGCGGTGGAGGACGTGAACGACGAGCAGATCGTCGACGCGATCAAGCTGCTGGCGCGGACCGAGGGCATCTTCGCGGAGACCGCCGGTGGTGTGACGGTGGGCGTGACGCGCAAGCTGATCGAGAGCGGTCTGCTCGACCCGACGCTCACCACCGTCGTGCTGAACACGGGCGACGGTCTGAAGACGCTGGACGCGGTGGCCGACGCCGGCCTGACCGCGACCATTCGCCCGACCCTGGAGTCGTTCCGGGACGCGGGTCTCGGCTGAGAGATTTGTTGTTCGTCTGCGGGCCGTGGGGCCGGTCGCGCCCACGCGCCGGCAGCCGCACGATCCAGACAGCCCCGCGCCCCTCTGGGGCGCTCCGCCTGACCGGAGGTCGAAAGTCATGAGCGTCACCGTCCGCATCCCCACCATCCTGCGCACCTACACGGGCGGCGCCGCCGAGGTGAAGGCCGAGGGCACGACCCTCGGTGAGGTCATCGCGGACCTGGAGAAGAACCACACCGGCATCGCCGCCCGGGTCCTGGACGACCAGGGCAAGCTGCGCCGGTTCGTCAACGTGTACGTGAACGACGACGACGTCCGCTTCGAGCAGGGTCTGGAGACGGCCACGCCGGAGGGCGCCGGCGTCTCGATCATCCCGGCCGTCGCGGGTGGCTGACCGTAGTTCAGTACCCATCGGTAGTAACCGTCGGTAACAGCGATTACCGAGCGTTCATCGAATTGCCCTCTCCGCGATAGAAGCGGAGGGGGCAATTCAGTGTGGTTGAGCGCGGTACAGTTGGGGAACCCGGTCCGGATCACCGGATCCGGAGCCTTTTATTTCTGCCCCGCGCCCGACAAGAAGCAGCCAATGTGTGCGCCTCTTTTGTGGCTTTTGCGGCATATGTAGGGCCCGACTTGCCCTTAATTCAGGCGAATTCTCGCCACATTACGGATCCCGCCCGTCCGGAATTCTCGTCCAAGTGACCTGTTGCAGAGGGCAGTTGGACAGATACATTCGGCCGCGGTCGACGCGTTCCGGCGCACGCCCCCAAGCCAACCGGGGGGTGAGGTCTGACCCGGGTCCGCGAAGTGTGGGTCCGTGCAAGGGCCAGTAATAGGGGAGTTAGGCATGGCTCAGGGCACCGTCAAATGGTTCAACGCGGAGAAGGGGTACGGCTTCATCGCGGTCGACGGTGGTGCGGATGTTTTCGTCCACTACAGCGCGATTCAGATGGACGGCTACCGCACCCTGGAAGAGGGTCAGCGGGTCGATTTCGAGATCTCGCAGGGTCAGAAGGGGCCGCAGGCGGACATGGTCCGGCTCGCGACCGGCTGAAGCACGCGCCGACTGAAAGCGTCGTTCTTCTGTACAACTGACGAAGGGCTCGCACTCCCACGGGGGGCGAGCCCTTCGGTCTGTCCGGGGGCGTCCGCGAGGCGTCGGCGGGACGTCCGTGAGGGGTGTCCGGAAGGGCACGGGTCCGGTGGAGGCGCTTGCACTCTCATGGGTCGAGTGCTAATCATTGGCGTTAGCACTCTGAAGGTGAGAGTGACAACGAGGACCGGGTCGGTGAGGCCCGCAGGCCAGGTGGGGCAAGGAACCACGAGGCCGGCGAGCCGTCCGTCGCGGGCGCCAGCGCGGTCCGGAGCAATCCACCCCAGTCCGGGAGGACCACTTCACATGGCCAAGATCATCGCGTTCGACGAGGAGGCACGGCGCGGCCTCGAGCGCGGCATGAACCAGCTCGCGGACGCCGTGAAGGTGACGCTCGGCCCCAAGGGCCGCAACGTCGTCCTCGAGAAGAAGTGGGGCGCACCCACGATCACCAACGATGGTGTTTCCATCGCCAAGGAGATCGAGCTCGAGGACCCGTACGAGAAGATCGGCGCCGAGCTGGTCAAGGAAGTCGCCAAGAAGACGGACGACGTCGCCGGTGACGGTACGACCACCGCGACCGTCCTTGCCCAGGCCCTGGTCAAGGAAGGCCTGCGCAACGTAGCCGCCGGCGCCAACCCGATGGCCCTCAAGCGCGGTATCGAGAAGGCCGTCGAGGCCGTCTCCGGTGCCCTGCTCGAGCAGGCCAAGGATGTCGAGACCAAGGAGCAGATCGCTTCCACGGCCTCCATCTCCGCCGCCGACACCCAGATCGGCGAGCTCATCGCCGAGGCGATGGACAAGGTCGGCAAGGAAGGCGTCATCACCGTCGAGGAGTCCCAGACCTTCGGTCTGGAGCTGGAGCTCACCGAGGGCATGCGCTTCGACAAGGGCTACATCTCGGCGTACTTCGCCACCGACATGGAGCGTATGGAGGCCGTCCTCGACGACCCGTACATCCTGATCGCGAACTCCAAGATCGCGAACGTCAAGGACCTGCTCCCGCTCCTCGAGAAGGTCATGCAGGGCGGCAAGCCGCTGCTGATCATCGCCGAGGACGTCGAGGGCGAGGCCCTGTCGACGCTGGTCGTCAACAAGATCCGCGGCACCTTCAAGTCCGTCGCGGTCAAGGCCCCGGGCTTCGGCGACCGCCGCAAGGCGATGCTGAACGACATCGCCATCCTCACCGGTGGCGAGGTCATCTCCGAGGAGGTCGGTCTCAAGCTCGAGAACACGACCATCGACCTGCTCGGCAAGGCCCGCAAGGTCGTCATCACCAAGGACGAGACCACCATCGTCGACGGTGCCGGCTCCTCGGACCAGGTCGCCGGTCGGGTCAACCAGATCCGCGCCGAGATCGAGAACAGCGACTCGGACTACGACCGCGAGAAGCTGCAGGAGCGCCTGGCGAAGCTCGCCGGCGGTGTCGCGGTCATCAAGGCCGGTGCCGCCACCGAGGTGGAGCTCAAGGAGCGCAAGCACCGCATCGAGGACGCCGTCCGCAACGCGAAGGCCGCCGTCGAGGAGGGCATCGTCGCCGGTGGTGGCGTGGCCCTCATCCAGGCGTCCTCCGTCTTCGAGAAGCTGGACCTCGAGGGTGACGAGGCGACCGGCGCGAACGCCGTGCGCATCGCGCTCGAGGCCCCGCTGAAGCAGATCGCCGTCAACGGTGGTCTCGAGGGTGGCGTCGTCGTCGAGAAGGTCCGCAACCTGCCCATCGGTCACGGCCTCAACGCCGCGACCGGCGAGTACGTCGACATGATCGCCGAGGGCATCATCGACCCGGCGAAGGTCACGCGCTCGGCGCTGCAGAACGCGGCCTCCATCGCCGCGCTGTTCCTCACCACCGAGGCCGTCATCGCCGACAAGCCGGAGAAGGCGTCCGCGCCGGCCGGCGGCGGCATGCCGGGCGGTGACATGGACTTCTGATCGACCTCACGGTTGATCGCCTGTCCTTCGACCGAGGGCGGTACTTCCCGGAAACGGGGGGTGCCGCCTTCGGGCGTTTCAGTCGGCGTAGTTCTTGAGCGCTTCGGTGTCGAGAGTGATGCTCACCGGGGGCGGGAGTGGCACTGTGGCGCCCCAAAGGTAGGACGGGGACTGCTGGTAGCGGCCGTCTTTGGGCTCGCTGTACACGACGACCGTGTTGTTGTCGCGGTCGATGAGGAGGTAGACGGGGATGTCGGCTTCCGCGTAACCGACGGGCTTGTCCTTACGGTCGCGCTGGTCGGTGTCACGGTCGTGAGAGGTGATTTCCACGGCCATGAGGGCGCCGTCGGTTTCGGACCACTCGCCGTGACCCCTGAAGTGGTCCACCGGGGCGAGGAACCCGTCCGCCCGGGCGCGTCCCTTGCGGTAGGCCTCGGCTTTGACGCCCCGCTCGGGCATGAGGTTCAGCTCGGGGCGTTGTTGCATGCACTGACGCAGCAGCCACATGAAGATCTCGCCGTGGTTGCCGTCCGGCATGGCCTTTACCACTACCTTCCCGTTGATGTACTCAAGCCGCACGGTTTCGGGCGCGGCCTCGGCCAGCTCCTCGAATTCGTCGACGTCGAGCGGCCCGTGCCGGATGCACAGCCTCCCGCCGAGGAACTCCAGCCGGTTCCGTAGCTCCCTCGGAGCCTTGTCGACGAGTTCCTCGAAGTCCTCGACGGACATCTGCGGGCGTTCAGCGGTGTCAGGGGTCATGGCGTCGCCTCCTTCCTTCCATCGTGCCCCGGTGTGGTCTCGTCGGACCGTGGGAGCTGTCATACGGGTGTCCTTTCCTGTTGCTGCAGAGACATCGCCGCACGGATCTTTGTCGCGTGGGCGTGGATGGCCGCAGCGGGCAGGGGCGCATTGGCGTGGGCGTGGGCGCGTGCACCCCGGCAGCCGCTGCATACGCCCCCCGGCAGCGCTTCGGGGCGGCCCGGGACACGACACTCCGCGCACTCCAGCATCCGGCGGGGCGGGCGTGGGGCGGGCGGCTCCGGTGGGAGTTTGTCCGTCAGGCGGCGGCGGAGCAGGGCTGCGGGGCTGTGGACCGGGGTCGGCAGGCCGGCGGTGAGAGCGGAGAGGAGCGTGTCTTCGGTGGCCCCGCGTGCGAACCACTCCTCCACCATCGGGGCGAGCTGCGCGCAGTCGGCTGCGGAGAGGGAGAGGGCGGGTGCCGTGCGGCCGAGGGCGGCGAGCAGGATGTGGGCGCGGGAGCGGGTGGCGGGCCGGGTTCGTTCGGGGTCCGGCGCGTCTTCCGGTACGTCACCTCGTGTGAAGGTCACCCACCAGCGGTCGTCGCGCGCGGTACGGGTGAACCACGTTCGGGTGATCCAGCGGGACTCGCCCGAAGCGGTCGCCATGCGTTCCCGGCCCCGCCTCAAGTGCCCGGCCTGCTGGATGCGGTTGAGGGCGGTGCGGAGGGCGCACTGTCCGTACGGGAGCTGCTTGGCCAGCGTCTTCACGGAGATGTCGGTGCCGTCGGGGAGACGGTCGAGGTACGCGGCGATGGCCGCCTCGCGGGGCGGGAGGTGCGCGAAGTCGTGATTGGTGCGGCGGAGTTGGCCCGGTGCGGAGCGTTTTCCGTAACCCGGATTGGCCATCGGGTGCGGGGATACGTGCGCAGGCGGGGAGGCGGCACTAAGCTTGGCGTCAGCCACGGATCGACTGCTTTCGATCTTGTAGGTCAAGCCCCCGCAGGTGTTGGCGCACCTGGCGGGGGCTGTTTCGTTATGCGCACGCTAGAGCGTGGTGACCTTCCGTGGCAAGTCGGTCGCTCCGCGTCAACTCACCGGGTGGGAGGGTGGGTTGAGACCCCTGACCCGTTCCTTGCAAAGAGGGCTCGGCGCTGGGCGTTTGAGCTTCGGGGCGGGTGCGGATCAGTCCACCTTGAGGTTCTCCACGAACGCGGACCACGCCTCGGCCCGGAACACGAGCTTCGGGCCGAGGGGGGCCTTGGAGTCACGGACGGGGACGAGGGTGGGGTGGCCGGGGGCGACCTCCAGGCAGTCGCCGCCGTCACCGGCTGTAGCTGGACTTGCGCCAGGTCATTCCGTACTCAGGGCTGTGTTCCATGTTCGTAATCCCGCGCCACCGATTCGACGAGGGCCAACGAATCCTGAGGCGAAAGCGCTGCTGCCTGGAGGAGGCGATCATCCTGCCGTCGCTGCGGATCGACCCGGTCTCGGGCGCGCACGGTGACCCGCACGCCTTGGTGGACCTGGGTCGTTGCAACCTGGGCGTGGCCTCGCGGCTGGCCGCGGCGCTGCGAGGGGCGGGGGCCGGCGAGTGAGCGGGGAGTACGTCCTGGATGCGCGGAGCGGGTGGATCGGGGAGCTCATGGAACGGCTGGGAGGCCGGGTGGTGCTGCGGCCGGTGGGTGGCGGGCGGGAGTGGGACTGTCTGCCGGAGGACGTGGAAGAGGCGGCGCCCGCCGAGGTGCTGCGGGAGCGGGTGCGCCGGTTGAACCGTGACACCCGCTTCCGTGAGGCGGCCGTCGGTCAGGACGCGGTGTAGTAGGAGGCGACCGCGGGCTGGCCCGTGTAGTTGGGGCCGGCGGACGGGTCCGCGCCGAGGTAGTGGAAGGGGAGGTCTACGGGGCGGCCGCCGTGGAGGGTGAGGCGGTGGTGACGGGGGCTGTACTCGTAGCCTGCCGCGCGCAGGGCCGACACCGCCGGCTTCGCGGCCGTCGTTCCGTCGGCGTGGCGTATCGACTCCGGGTCGAAGTGCGCGGCCAGCAGGCCGTCCTCGGTCAGCCAGGACGCGGCGCGGGCGAGCAGGCCGAGCTGGTCGCCGACGTAGTGCAGGCCGTGGACGCAGGTGATGAGGTCGTAGGTCCGGGCCGGGGTCCAGGAGGAGACGGAGGCGACCGTCTCCTCCAGGGCGGGCGGGGCCGGCCGCGGGGCGAGCGGGCCCACCAGGTCGACGGCGGTGAGGACCGCCTCGGCGGGCAGGCCGGACGCGGCTTCGCGCAGGGCGCGGCCCTCGCCGCTGCACAGGTCCAGCCAGGAGGGTGCGGGACGGTGCGTCAGGTGGGCCAGGAGGTCGACGCCCAGTTCGCGGGCGTAGCTGTTCACGCCGGTGAGGCCGCGCTCGCGGTTCATGGTGTTGTTGGCGACCACGGAGGACCGTTCCAGCTCGGGGGAGGAGAGCAGGGAGGGGAGCGGCGGGGGCTTGGGCATGGCGTCATTCTCGCGGCCGGGACGGGCGGCAGGGAGGTGCGGCCCGGGGCGCGTGGCCGGGATCACAGGGGCTGTCTCCCGGGCCTCGGAATGGCGCGGGGGGGCCGAAGGGTTTGAGTGGGAGAGGCACTCAATGCATGTGCACATACCCACCGGTCCATCGTCCCGAGGAGCCCCCCACGTGAGCATCACCCCGCCCGCCGCCACGCGCGCCGCCGAGATTCTCGCCCGCCCGGTGTCCATCAACGGACTCACCGTCCCGAACCGCATCGCCATGGCGCCGATGACGCGCATGTTCTCCCCGGACGGCGTTCCCGGCGAGGACGTCGTGTCGTACTACGGCCGTCGGGCCGCCGCCGGTGTGGGCCTCATCGTCACCGAGGGGACGTACGTCGGCCACGAGTCCGCCGGGCAGAGCGACCGGGTACCCCGGTTCCACGGCGCGGAGCAGCTCGCGGGCTGGGCGAAGGTCGCGGAGGCCGTGCACGCGGGCGGCGGGACGATCGTGCCGCAGCTGTGGCACATCGGGATGGTGCGCAACCAGGGTGAGCCGCCGTTCGCGGACGCGCCCGCCGTCGGCCCCTCCGGTATCCGGGTCGACGGTACCGAGGGCACCGGCAAGGCGATGACCCAGCGCGACCTGGACGACGTCATCGGCGCGTTCGCCGAGGCCGCGGCCGCCGCCGAGCGCATCGGCTTCGACGGCGTGGAGATCCACGGCGCCCACGGATACCTCGTGGACCAGTTCCTGTGGGCCGGCACCAACCGCCGCACCGACTCCTACGGTGGCGACGCCGTGGCCCGTGCGAAGTTCGCCGCCGAGGTCGTGGCCGCCGTGCGTGAGACCGTCTCGGCCGAGTTCCCGATCATCTTCCGCTACTCGCAGTGGAAGCAGGAGGCGTACGACGCGCGACTGGCCGAGACGCCGGAGGAGCTGGAGGCCATCCTCGCCCCGCTCGCCGCCGCCGGTGTCGACGCCTTCCACGCCTCCACCCGCCGCTACTGGCTCCCGGAGTTCGACGGCTCGGACCTCAACCTCGCGGGCTGGACGAAGAAGCTCACCGGCAAGCCCACCATCACGGTCGGCTCGGTCGGACTCGACGGCGACTTCATCAAGGGCTTCGCGGGCGAGGGCTCCCCGGTCAAGGGCATCGACGACCTCCTCGACCGGCTGGAGCGCGACGAGTTCGACATGGTGGCCGTCGGTCGTGCGCTGCTCCAGGACCCGGAGTGGGCGGCCAAGGTGCTCGACGGCCGTCTCGACGAGCTGAAGCCGTACGACGCCGCCGCGCTGCGCACCCTCAGCTGAGCGACACCTCGCCGAGCGTCAACGCGCGGGTATGGTCCGGGAGATGAGAATCCTTCATCTCTCGGACACCCATATCGGCCGCGTCGACGGGCCCGACGGCCGTCGAGTCGACGCCGCCGACTCCCTCCGGCTCCTGCTCGGCGAACTCCGCCGGCTGCGGGACGTGGACGCGGTCGTCGTCACCGGCGACCTCGCCGACGACGGCTCGGTCGAGGCGTACACGACCGTGCGGGAGCTGATCGGCGGCTTCGCGCGCTCGCTCGGCGCGCCCGTCTTCTACACCACCGGCAACCACGACGAGCGGTCCGCCTTCACGAAGGTGCTGGGCAGTGGCCATCCGGACGCGGTCCTCGGCTTCCCCGGCGCCGAGCGGGCCGCCGTCAGCACGGTGGGCGGGTGGCGGCTCGTCACCCTCGACTCCCTGGTTCCGGGGGAGGTGTACGGCCGGCTCGGCGCGGGCCAACTGGACTGGCTGCGGGACGTGTTGACCACGCCGGCCGAGCAGGGCACCGTCGTCGCCTTCCATCACCCCCCGATCAGCCTCGACATCTCGGCGACCCAGCGGGTCTTCGGGCTGCGCGAACCCGAGGGGCTGGCGGAGGTCATCCGGGGGAGTGACGTCCGCGTGCTGCTCACCGGGCACTTCCATCTCCAGCTCTTCGGGCTGCTGGCCGGCGTGCCGGTGTGGGTGACGCCCGGGGTCGTCAACCGCATCGACCTGACCACCGCGCCCGGCACCGAACGGGCGGTGCGTGGGGCGTCAGCGTCCCTGGTGGAGCTGGGCGGGGCGACGGGGCCGATGTTCCACACCCTGCACGCACGGGATCCGCGTGCCCACGAGACGGTCTACGAGCTGGACGAGGAGCGGACCCGGGAGATCATCGCGCGACACGGCTGAGCTTGGGGAGTTTCTCTCGGTCCGGCCTCCAGCGGCCTCCAGCGACCTCCTGCGACCTCCCGTCGGCGCCCTCGGTCTCTCGGCGGCCCCCCTCGGGCTCCGTCAGGCCGGCGTCTGGCCTCGGCTTTCTCTCTGGGTGGCGTGAGTACGGGAAATTTAGCTTGCTTAACTCAATCAATCTATATAAGCTTGCTTGAGTCAAGCAGTTCATCCCTCGCGCATTCGACGGAGGCCCTGTCATGTCCGACGCCCTTGCCCGACCCGCTGCGGCGGGAGCATCCGCCCCACCGAGGTCGAACGCCGTGGTGGCGGTGCTGGCCCTGGCCGGGATCGTCGTCTCGCTGATGCAGACGCTGGTCATCCCGATCGTCCCCGAGCTGCCCAAGCTGCTGGACGCGCCCGCCTCCGACACCGCCTGGGCGGTCACCGCCACGCTGCTCGCCGCCGCCGTCGCCACCCCGGTCGTGGGACGCCTCGGCGACATGGTCGGCAAGCGGCGCATGCTGCTCACCAGCATCGTGCTGCTGGTGACCGGCTCGGTGGTCTGCGCCCTCGCCGACTCGCTCGTCCCGATGATCGTCGGCCGTGCGCTCCAGGGCCTGTCGGCCGCCGTGGTGCCGCTGGGCATCAGCATCCTGCGGGACACGGTGTCCGCCGAGAAGCTCGCCGGTTCGACGGCGGTGATGAGCGCCTCCCTCGGTGTCGGCGGCGCGCTCGGTCTGCCCACCGCCGCGTTCATCGCGGACAACTGGGACTGGCACATCCTCTTCTGGACCTCCGCCGCCCTCGGCGTCGTCTCCTTCCTGCTCGTGCTGCTCTTCGTCCCGGAATCGCAGAACCGCGTCGGCGGCCGCTTCGACCTCGTCGGCTCGCTCGGTCTCTCGGCCGGTCTGGTCTCGCTGCTGCTGGCCGTGTCCAAGGGCGCCGACTGGGGCTGGACCTCCGGTACGACACTGGGCCTGGGTGCCGCTGCCGTCCTGATCCTGGCCGCCTGGGGCGGGTGGGAACTCAAGGCGAAGCAGCCGCTGGTCGACCTGCGGACCACCGCCAAGCCGCAGGTGCTCTTCACCAACCTCGCCTCGATCGCCCTCGGCTTCTCGATGTTCGCGATGTCCCTGGTCCTGCCCCAGCTGCTCCAGCTGCCCGAGCAGACCGGCTACGGCCTGGGCAGGTCGATGCTGACCGTCGGTCTGGTGCTGGCCCCGCAGGGGCTGGTCATGATGGTCATGTCCGCCGTGTCCGCCAAGATCACCAAGGCCAGGGGTCCCAAGGTCACCCTGATGATCGGCGCGCTGATCGTCGCCTCCGGCTACGGCCTGAACATCCTGCTCATGTCCGAGGTCTGGCACCTGATCCTGGTGTCCTGCATCATCGGCGCCGGTATCGGCTTCACCTACGGCGCGCTCCCGGCCCTGATCATGGGCGCCGTGGACCCCTCCCAGACGGGTGCGGCCAACAGCCTCAACACCTTGATGCGGTCCCTGGGCACCAGCTTCGCCAGCGCCATCGCCGGGGTGATCCTCGCTCAGATGACCACCGACTTCGGTGGCTACGCCCTTCCCTCGGAGAACGGCTTCAAGGTCGTCATGGCCATCGGAGCCGGCGCGGCCCTGGCCGCCTTCCTGCTCGCCACCTTCATCCCGAAGCGCAAGGCCCCGGCCGGGCTCTCGGTGGTGGAGGACGCGGCAGGCACGGGGGGCGCCGAGGAGGCCGCCCAGGTCAAGGCGTGAGCGTCAACTGACGTGCCGGAGGCGGCCGTCACCCACACGAGGGGTGACGGCCGCCTTCGGCACTTTCGCCGATCACCGTCCGTTCCACGAGCAGCCGCCATTTCAGGAGCGATCAATGACGACACCCGACGCCACCGACACCACCGACCGGCTCGTCGCCCGCACCACCGCCGGCGCCGTACGAGGTCGCCGCGAGGAGGACCTGACGGTCTTCCGGGGCATTCCCTTCGCCGCGCCGCCGGTCGGCGAGGCCCGCTTCCAGGCCCCGCGCCCGCCCCGCCCGTGGGACGGGATACGGGACGCTTACGCCTTCGGCCCGCCGCCCCCGCAGGAGGCCGGCATCCAGGGCCGGGCGGGGATCCTGGACGCCCCGAGCGGCGACGACTGGCTGACGGTCAACGTCTGGACCCCGGACACCGAGCCGGACCCGTCGGCCGCCCGGCCGGTGATGGTGTGGATCTACGGCGGCGCCTACAAGCTCGGTCACTCCGGCAGCCCCGGCTACGACGCGCAGCACCTCGCCCGCGCCGGTGACCTGGTCATCGTCACTTTCAACTACCGCGTCGGGATAGAGGGGTTCGCGCGGATCGAGGGTGCGCCCGCCAACCGGGGGCTGCTGGACCAGGTGGCCGCGCTGGAGTGGGTGCGGGACAACATCACGGCGTTCGGCGGCGACCCCGGCCGGGTGACCGTCTTCGGCGAGTCGGCGGGCGCCGGTTCGGTGGCCGCGCTGCTGGCCATGCCGAGCGCCCGGGGCCTGTTCGGGCGGGCCATCGCGCAGAGCGTGCCCGGCACCTACTTCTCCGACGAACTCGCCCGCGACCTCGCGAGCGCGATCGCCGCGGAGGCGGGCCTGCGTCCGACGGCCGCCGACCTGGGCACGGTGGACCCGCGCACGCTGACCGAGGCCGGTGCGGCGCTGGGCGCGAAGATGGCCCAGCGGGTGGACCGGTGGGGGCAGGTCGCGCCCACGGTGACCCCGTTCTCTCCGGTGGTCGACGGCGAGATCCTGCCGACGACCCCCTGGCAGGCGCTGGCGGCGGGCGCCGCTCGGGACGTCGAGCTGATCGTCGGACACAACGCGCAGGAGTTCCGGCTGTTCCTCGTCCTGGGCGGCCTGCTGGGCAAGGTGACCGAGGAACAGGCGACGGCCGTGCTGCGGCTGTTCGCCCCGGGCGGGGGAGCGGAGGGTGAACAGGCCTACCGGTCGGCCTTCCCGGACGCGGACGCGGGCGAGCTGTACGAGAGGGTGCAGTCGGACTGGCTGTTCCACATACCCTCCCTGCGGCTGGCCGAGGCGCAGGTGGCGGGCGGTGGCCGGGCCCATGTCTACGAGCTGGCCTGGCCGGCCCCGGGAGCCGGCGGCACCCTGGGCGCGTGCCACGGCCTGGACATCCCGCTGCTGTTCGGCACCTACACGGCGGATCTCGGAAACCTGCTGTTCGCGGGGGTGGAGGTGACGGACGAGGCCCGGGCCCTGACGGCGGAGTTCCAGCGGTCGTGGACGTCCTTCGCCCGGACGGGAGACCCGGGCTGGCCCGCCTACGACCCGGAGCGGCGGCTGGTACAGGTGCTGGACGCGGAGCCGGAGGTGCGCCCGTACCCGGAGGAGACCTCCCGCCGGCTGTGGGAGGGCCACGGCTTCCCGCCGCTGCCGCTCCTCGCCGGAGGCGTCGGGGACAGGCCCTAGGAATCTCGAAGGGGCTTCCGACGGCCTGGGCGGTCCCGGGGTTGCCGGGGGTCCTGGCGGTCTCGGCGGCCCCGGGATCCTGGCGGTCCCGCCGGCCCTGGCGCCCTTGCGGCCCTGGCGGTCCCGCCGGCCCTGGCGGGCGGCCCCGGCGGGCCCGCCCGCCCCGGCGCACCAGCGCCCCTGGAGGTCGTAGTGGTCCTGGAGGTCCTGGAGGCCTTGAAGGTAGGTCTAGAGGTTGCCGAGGGGTTCGATGTCGACCTTCACGGGGGTGCCCCAGATGCGCAGCACCTCGTAGTCGGTGAACTCGTGCACCAGGCGGTAGGCCATCGCGGGCCGGGATCCGCAGCGCAGGGCGGCGATGTAGAGCTCGGCCTCGCGGCGGTCCCTGCGTGGTGTCCCGCAGAGCTGCCACTCCTGGCCGGTCCACAGCTCCGCCAGCCAGCGCTGCTGGGGCTGCGGGCGGTCGGCGCGGGTGCCGTAACGGGAGGTGGAGGGGGTGGGGGCACTGTAGGGGGCCTGCGGGGCGGGGCCGTTGAACTCGGCGCGGCGGGCCGCCCGGCGGCGGGTCTCGCAGAGCAGGCACAGGTCGGGGGCCGCCTCGTCGACCGGGCCGTGCGGGTGCTCGGCGCAGCGGGTGGTGGGCGTGGCGCCGACGACGCTGTCGTCCAGCAGGTCCAGGGCACGCCGCAGATCGGCCTTGACCTCGTGCAGCCGGGTGTCCGGGGTGTCGCCGGTGAGCGCTTCGCCGTGCTCGCCGAGGAGTCTCAGGGCACGGCCGAGCGCGGTGAGCTGGGCGTGGTTCATGGCTCCAGGGTAGGGCGGGCGCGGCGGGGGACGGCTCTCGGTCAATCTGTGCCGTGCAAGCTGTGATTGTTGACAATTTCGGTGACGATTATGGGGTGGGGGTGGTAGCAAGGGGCGACGGCAAGAACTGCCTACTCAAGAGACGGAAGTGAAGCGAGTGAAGCGCAGGACTGTGGTCATGGGGCTCACCGCGGCAGGGGCCGTGCCTGCCCTCGGGTTCGCCCCGGAGGCCGCCGCGGCCGGGCGGAGCGGGGCTTTCGGGGGTTCCGGGGCGGCGGCCGACGCCTCCCTGGTCTTCGACCCCACGGCCTACACCGAGCAGACCATCAGCATCAAGGACACCACCGGCACCGCGCACAGCGTGACCTACCGCTTCCACAAGGTCGCCAGTTATGTGGCCAAGCCGGTGGACGCGACCTACCAGTCCCTGAACGTCAGCGTCCCCGTGTCCATCGACGGCACCGCTGTGGACGCCTCCGACGCACCCATCCTCCTCGCCAACGCCGTAGGCGGTTACATGCCGTCCTCCGTCGCGAACGCCACCGGGATCAGCGCGTCCGGCATGGGCGGCGGCACCAGCCGGCAGGCGCTGGCGCTGGCCGCCGGGTACGTCGTCGTGGAGCCCGGCGCCCGCGGCCGTAGCCTCGTCGACGCGAACGGCACGTACTACGGCACCGCGCCCGCCGCGATCGTCGACCTCAAGGCGGCGGTGCGGTACCTGAAGTTCAACAAGGGCCGCGTCCCCGGCGACGTCGAGCGGATCGTGTCCTCCGGCGTCAGTGCCGGCGGAGCCCTCTCCGCGCTGCTCGGTGCCTCCGGCGACAGCCCGCTGTACCACTCCTACCTGGCGGAGATCGGCGCGGCGGACACCTCCGACGCCATCTTCGCCAGCGGCGACTGGTGCCCCATCACCGATCTGGAGCACGCGGACGCCGCCTACGAGTGGTGCTGGGGCGCCAACCCGCTCGCCTCCGGCGCGCAGGTCGACGCGACGATCTCCGCCGACCTGAAAGCGCAGTTCACGGACTACCTGGCGGCCCTGAGACTGCGCGCCAAGGGCTACGGCGCACTCACCGCCCGCAACCTGGACACCTATCTGCTGGAGACGTTCATCCAGCCCTCGGCCACCAAGTACCTGGCGGCCCTGACGGACACCGCCCGCGACACCTACCTCGCGGCGAACCCCTTCATCAGCTGGTCCGCGGGCAAGGCCACCTTCACCTGGGCGGACTTCCTCACCCACGTCGGAGCCCGCAAGAAGAACGCCCCCTCCTTCGACGGGTTCGACCTGTCCACGCCCGAGTGCAACCTGTTCGGCACCGGCACCACCAAGGCCCGCCACTTCACGCTCTACAGCCTCCGCCACGAGGCCGGCGACAGCGCCCGTCTGGACGCCGACCTCCCCGCCAAGCTGCACCTGATGAACCCGATGTACCACCTCGTCGACAAGGTCAACCCGCACCGCGCGAAGCACTGGTGGATACGCCTCGGCACGAAGGACAGCGACACCTCGCTGTCCGTGGCCGCCAACCTCGCCACCCGCCTGACCGCCCTCGGCGACGACGTCGACACGGCCTATTACTGGGACGCCGGCCACGGCGCCGACCTGGACCCCGGCGACTTCGTCAGCTGGATCGGCGAGGTGTCGGGCCACCAGGGCTTCCGCTCCCGCTCCGGCTCCCGCGGGAAGTAGCGCCGGACAGCACGCGGTCGGTGACGCGGTCGGTGACGCCGAAGGCGTAGGTCGCCGCGAAGCCGACCGCGTACCCCGTCAGCAGCCCGCCGGCGTAGACCGCCGCCGTCAGGCCCAGTCCCCGGTTGCCCGCCAGCAGGGGGAACAGGGCCCAGCCGGACGGGCCGATCGCCGTCGCCCCCACCTTGTCGCCGAGCATCGCGAAGAACCCGACGAAGGCGCCGCCGGCCGCCCCGCCCGCGCAGGCGGTGAGGAAGGGACGGCCCAGCGGCAGCGACACCCCGTAGATCAGGGGCTCCCCGACGCCCAGCAGCCCGGCCGGGAGCGCCGACCTGATCGTCGTCCGGATGGAGGTGTCGTGGCGCAGCCGGACGTACACCGCCACCGCCGCGCCGACCTGGCCCGCGCCCGCCATCGCCAGGACGGGCAGCAGAACCGTGTAGCCCTGCTGGTCGATGAGGGTGGTGTGGATGGGGATGAGGGCCTGGTGCAGGCCGAGCATCACCAGCGGCAGGAAGAGACCGCCGAGCACCAGACCCGCGAAGGCGCCCGTCGTCGCCAGCAGCCAGTTCGCCCCCGTGCCGATGGCCGAGGACACCACGCCGGCCGCGTACATCAGGCCGTACAGCGTGCCGAGCCCGGCGACGAGGACCGTCAGGGTCGGGGTGAGGAGCACGTCCAGCGCCTCCGGGACCCGGCCACGGCACCACTTCTCGACGCGGGTCGCGAGGAGCGCGGCCGCCAGCGCGCCGAGGACTCCGCCCTGGCCGGGGGCGAGGGTCACCCCGAACGCCGTCACCTTCGCGACCCCCGGGTAGACGACGATCGCCGCGACCGCACCGCCCAGGATCGGGGTGCCGCCGAACTCCTTCGCCGTGTTGTGGCCGACGAAGACGGCGATCAGCGCCATGAAGGCGGAGGCGACGGCGGCCAGGGCGGGGCTGAGGCCGGGCAGCCACCCGGTGTTGAGCAGCAGACCGTTGATCCCGGCGAGGATCCCGCAGCCGACGAGGGCGGGGATCAGAGGGACGAACACGGCGGCCAGCCGGCGCAGACCGGCCTTGAACGGAGTCGCGTTGCCCCTGCGCCGCACCTCCCGCAACTCGGCCCCGCGGGCGTCCAGTTCGTCGGCGGTGGACGGCCGGGCGAGCAGCTGCTCGAAGTCGGCCGTCACCCGGGTCACCACGCCCGGCCCGAGGACCACCTGGTACGAGCCGTCGTCCACGACGACCCCGAGCACCCCGGGCAGCGCCCGCAGTGCCTCCTCGTCCGCGCGGGACGGATCGGCGAGGCCCAGCCGCAGCCGGGTCATGCAGTGGGCGACGGACGTGACGTTGGCCGGGCCGCCCACCAGGGGCAGGATCGCGGCGGCTGTGGAGGAGGAGTCGATACGCACCCCCCGAGCGTGCGGCTCAGGCGCGCGCCGCACCGAGCGCGGCGCGCAGATGTCCCCCGGACTCCTCCAGAAGGCGGGCGGCCGCCGGCCCGTCCACCCCGGCCAGCAGGGCGAGGATCGCGTTCTTCACCTCGCCGTCGGTGGCCGCGAGGGCGGCCTCGATCTCCGGCTCGTCCGCCCCGGTCGCCAGCGCCACGATCCGCCGGGAACGGGCGCGCAGCTTCTCGTTCGAGGCACGGACGTCGACCATCAGGTTCCCGTACGTCTTGCCCAGCCGGATCATCGTGATCGTCGAGATCATGTTCAGGACCAGCTTCTGGGCCGTGCCCGCCTTCAGCCGGGTGGAGCCGGTGAGCAGCTCAGGACCCACGACCACCTCGATCCCGTGCTCGGCGGCGGCGGCCAGCGCGCTGTCCGGGTTGCAGGCCAGCCCGACGGTCAGGGCGCCCCGGGCCCGCGCGTACCGCACGGCGCCGACGGCGTACGGGGTGCGACCGGAGGCGGAGACGCCGATCACGGTGTCGTCGGGGGTGAGCGCGAGGGCGGCCAGATCCGCTTCGGCGAGCTCCTGGGAGTCCTCGGCGCCCTCGACGGAGGTGACCACGGCCGACGGGCCGCCCGCGATCAGTCCGACGACCTGGCCGGGCGCGGTGTTGAAGGTCGGCGGGCACTCGGAGGCGTCGAGGACTCCGAGCCGCCCGGCGGTACCGGCACCGGCGTAGACCAGCCGTCCGCCGCGTGCCATGCGTGCGGCGACCGCGTCGATGACGGCGGCGATCTGCGGGAGCCGCACACCGACGGCGGCGGGGACGTCGGAGTCCTCCTCGTTCATGAGGTGGGCGATGTCGAGGGTGGGGAGCCGGTCGATCTCGGCGAGATCGGGGCGGAACGCCTCGGTGGTGAGGGATTCGAGCGCGGCGCGCAGCTCACTGGGGTCGGGCTGGGAGGTCATCGGGGAGAGCTCTTTCCGGTGCGGGTCGGACAACGGTCTGCACAACGGTCTGCAGAACTGTCTGCACAACGGTCTGCAGAACTGTCTGCACCTCCACGGTCTACCGGTGCCGGTGGGCCAACGCCTCGTACGACGCGGCCAACGCCGGCGCGGCCGTCGCGTAGGTCCGCTGGGCCACCCCCACGAACAGACAGTCCACCACCAGCAGCTGACTCGTCCGGGACGACATCGCCGCCGGACGCAGTTCGCTCTCCCGCGCGGTCGAAGTGGCCAGCACATGATCGGCGTACTGCGTCACCGCGCTCTTCGGCCGTCCGGTGAGGGCGACGGTGGTGGCCCCGTGCTCGAACGCCACCCGCAGCGGTTCGATGACGTCCCGCGTCGCGCCGGAGTGCGTGATGGCGATCGCGAGGTCACCGGAGGCCAGCTGGACCGCGTTCGTCACCGCGAGGTGGGTGTCGCTGTGGGCGTGCGCGATGAGCCCGATCCGCAGCAGCTTCTGGGTGAGGTCCTGAGCGACGAGCCCGGACGCCCCGACGCCGTACACGTCGATCCGCCGCGCGGCCGCCGCGGCGGTGACGGCCGCCTCGAGCTGGCCGGTGTCGAGGGCGGCGGCGGTGTCGGCGAGGGTCTGCCGCTCGTCGTGGGCGAGTTTGGCGACCACGTCGGCCAGCGGATCGTCGACCGCGATGTCGGTCGTGAGGGAGGGCGCCCGCCCGGACCGCTGCTGCGCCGCCAGCCCGGCGAGGGCGAACCGCAGATCGCGGTAGCCGGGGTAGCCGAGCAGCCGGGCGGTGCGCACGACGGTCGCCTCGCTGGTGCCGGTGAGTTCGGCGAGGCCGGTGACGGTGAGGGCGGCGCAGCCCGCGGGGTCGTTCGCGACGGCTTCGGCGACGCGCCGCATGGAGCGGGTCAGCGAAGGGGCCAGGGTGCGGACCTTGGCCGCGAGGGCGGCAGGATCGGGACTGAAGGTTTCCTTCACTGCCTTGGTCACCTCTGAAAGCTATTTTCTGTTCGGGCTCGGGGTCAAGAGTGCGCACAATGGGTGCATGGACCCCATCAGCCCCCTGGAACAGGCGTTGCACACGGCACGCGCCCTCGTGCTGGCCGATCTGGCCTCGGGCGAGGTCGCCGCGGCGGATGTGGTGTCGCTGGTCGAGGACTCCGTCGTGCAGCGGCGCTGGTGGGTCGAGCAGTGGCCGGACGGCGTGGCGTACGTGGCGGGACTGGTGGCGCAGGACGTGCAGGACGCGCTGCTGGAGCGGTACGGGCGCTGGCCGATCTGCCCGGTCTGCGGCTCCGGCGACCCGCACGCCCTCGAGGTCGAGCCCGAACTCGGCCCCGACCCGCACTGGGTGTGCCACAAGGCGGGCGTGAAGGTCGCCTCGGTGGGCTCGCTGGGGCCGGCCCTGGGAGGCGACCCGTCCTCGTGAGGCTCTCGTGACCGTCTACATCGACCCACCCGACTGGCCGGGCCACGGCCGTATGTGGTCCCACCTCGTGAGCGATGTCTCGTACGCCGAACTGCACGTCTTCGCCGAGGGGTTGGGCGTCCCGCGGCGCGCCTTCGAGCGCGATCACTACGACATCCCGTCGCACCGCTACGCCGAGGTGGTGGCGGCCGGCGCGGTCGAGGTGAGCAGCCGCGAGGTGGTGCGCCTGCTGACGGCGGCCGGCCTGCGCAGACGCAAGGGCGCCGACCGATAGGGCAGCAGGGACGGGTAGGGCGGGCGGGGCGGGCGCAGGACGTCCTACGTCGGGTGCCCCCGCCCGCGCAGCTCGTACGCGTCCTCCCCGTCGCCCGCGGCGACCTTGACGAACCCCGCCCGTTCGAGCACACCGCGGGAGGGGGCGTTGGCGTGCTCGACGACCGCGAACAGGCGCCGTACGTCGTCCCGTGCCAGCGCCCAGCCGGCCAGCGCGCGCAGCGCCTCGGTCGCGTAGCCGTGGCCGCGGGCGGCCTCCACCAGGTCGTAGCCGATCTCCGTGCGGCCCTCCTCGTCCGGGGCCGTGTGGAAGCACATGCTGCCGACGGCCCGGCCGTCCGCCCGCCGTACGAGGACGTACATGCCGAACTCCGGCCGGTGCACCCCCGACACATACGCCCGCACCAACATGCCCGCGGCGTCCCGCGTCCCCTCGAAGGGTCCGCCGTCGAGCCACACGAAGCCTCCGCCGCCGCCCGCCCGCAGTCCGGCGGCGGCGCTGGGGGTGACGCCCTCCAGGGTGAGGCGTTCGGCGGGGATGCGCGGGGTGGTCACGAGGCGAGCAGTTCCAGTTCGCCCCGCAGGTTGTAGCGGGCCGTGGCCTCCCACCGCTCGCTCGCGTACGGCGTCCTGAACAGCCTTGGCAGGTCGAGGAGTTGGCGCAGGATGTCCGCCCGGCCGACCCGGAAGGCGTCGCTCGGGACGAAGTGGTACTCCTCGCGGACGGCGGCGGTGTAGGCGGCGTACGCGGCCGGCGGCGCGGCGAGGATCGCGAGGTCGGCGTCGCACAGGACCTGGCCGTCGAGGTCGTCGTCGGCCGGATCGTGCGTGACGGTGAGCCGGACGAGCCTCGCGACCTCGGCGGTCCGCTCCGGCGACACCCCCGCCTCGGGCAGCGCGCGCTCGGCGAGGCGGGCGGAGCGCTCCTCGTTCTCGGACCGGTCGGGCAGATAGACGGCGTCGTGGAACCAGGCGGCCAGCCGGACGACGTCCGGGTCGGCGGCGTGCTCTGCGAGGACGTCGACGCGGTCGAGGACATGGGTGAGGTGCGTGAGTGTGTGGTACCGGCGCTGCGGCTCCTGCCAGCGGGCGAGGAGGTCGTCGGCGTACGGCTTCGGGTCCGGGCCACCGGCCGGGCCCCGGGTCCTGTCCAGGGTGTGGCTGAAACGGGTGCGCAGGGCGTCGAGATCGGCCATGGCCCCATTGTCGCGCGTACGGACGGGGTTCTCCGGCGTATTCTTGAATTGGACTAGACCTGTAGCCGCCCGACGAAGCCGATGAACGCGATGAACGCCGACGAATGGGGTGCCATGAGCAAGCGTGCAGTTCTGGAGGTGATCGCCCTCGACGCCGAGGACGCCGTCGCCGCCCAGACCGGAGGCGCGGACCGCCTCGAGCTGGTCACCGACATGGCCGCCGACGGGCTCACCCCGCCGGTCGCGGTCTTCGCCGGGATCCGGGCCGCCGTCGACCTCTCCCTGCGCGTGATGCTCAGACGCTCCGAAGGCTTCGCGGCGGGAGCCGCCGAGGAGGTCGACTCCCTGGTACGGGTCGCCGGCGAGCTGCGGGCGGCCGGCGCGGACGAGTTCGTGCTCGGGTTCCTCGACGCGGAGTGCGGGGTGGACCTGGCCGCGGTGGAGCGGGTCGTCGCCGAGCTGGACGGCTGCCGCTGGACCTTCCACCGCGCCCTCGACCACGCCGCCGACCGCGACGCCCTGCGCAAGCAGCTGGACGGCCTGCCCGGACTGGACACCTACCTCACGGCCGGTTCCGCCACCGGCGTCGACACCGGCCTGTCCACTCTGCTCGCGGAGGCGGCACGGCAGGGGGAGCAGGGGTACGAGCAGCAGCTCCTCGTCGGCGGCGGGCTGCGTCTCGACCATGTGCCGGTGCTGAGGGCCGCCGGCATCGACGCCTTCCACATCGGCGGCGCGGCCCGCCCGGCCGGCTGGACCGGGCCCGTCTCGGCGGAGGCCGTGCGGGAGTGGCGACGAGCGGTGGACGGCGAGCAGGACGAGCCCGGTAAGTAGAACGACCGCGACGACCGCGACGACCGCGACGACCGCGCCGAGTACGGCGAGCGGGACGAGTACGAGGAGCGGGGGCTCAGAAGGGGCCGGGTCGGTCAGGTGAGCTGGGGTGGCAGGGGGGCTGTGTGGGTCACGATCAGGCCCGACACCGCTCGGGTCAGCGCCACGTACAGCCGCCGCAGGCCCGTCCGCTCGTCCGGTTCGCCGTCGACCACCGCCTGGGGTTCGTCCAGGACGACGTAGTCGTACTCCAGGCCCTTGGCCAGGGAGGCCGGGACCAGGGTGAGGCGGGTCTCGGCCGTGGTCTCCTCGCCGGGGGCCAGGTGGCCGATGCCCGACGCGGTCAGCGCTTCGGCCAGGACCGGGATCCGGGCGTCGGCCGCGATCAGGCCCGTCGAGCCCTCGTTGCGCAGCAGCTCCACGCAGGCCGCGACGGTTTCGTCGGTGCCGGCGACCGGCCGGAGGTCGAAGAAGCCGGGGTTCTCGCGGACCGAGGCGACGGGTGTCAGGCCCGGCGCGATGTGCGGGAGCAGGCGGGACGCGTAGGTGATGACGTCCGTCGGCACGCGGAAACCGGCCGTCAGTTCCTCGATCACCGCGTCCGCCTTGCCCAGGTGACCGAGGGCCTCCTGCCAACTCCGGGTCGCCCACGGGGTGGTGCCCTGCGCCAGGTCGCCCAGCACGGTCGCCGAACCCGTCGTGCAGCGGCGGCCGACCGCCCGGTACTGCATGGGGGACAGGTCCTGCGCCTCGTCCAGGACCACATGGCCGAGGGAGTGGGTGCGCTCGACGAGGTCGGTCGCCTCGTCGATCAGCACCGCGTCCGCCGCCGACCACCTGGCCGCCTTCACGGACCGGGCCGGCCTTCTGCCGGATCCCGGCAGCGCCCACAGGATCGTCTTCTGCTCGTCCTCGCTCAGCACGCCCTTCGCGTGCTCGGCGAGGAAGTCCGCGTCGGTGAGCAGCCGCAGCACCAGCTTCGCCGGATCGACGGCCGGCCAGACCTCCTTCACGGCCGCCTTCACCGCGCTGTTGCGGGCGACGGCGTCCTGCACCCGGTCGTCCGGGGCCTCCCCCGAGCGTTCCATCTGCACCAGGATCGCGTGCGCGATCCGCTGCGGCAGAGCCTCGCGGGCGGCGCCGTAGCGGATGTCCCGGTCCAGCAACTCCCGGATCATCTCCTCGAGTTCGTACGCCGGCAGCCGCCACCGCCGCGAGCCGCGCACGACGACGAGCGGTTCGCTCGGCATGCTGACGTGCGCGTACACGGCCCGCCGCAGCACCTCCGCCATCCTCGCGTCACCCTTGACGACCGCCGCGGCCGCGTCGTCCGTGCCCCGCACCTCCACATGGGCCACCAGGTCGTCGACCGTGCCCTGGCGTACCGCCAACTCACCCAGTGCGGGCAGCACTTGCTCGATGTAGTGGAGGAAGGACCGGTTCGGTCCGATGACCAGCGTGCCGGTGCGGGCGAGCCGCTCGCGGTGGGCGTACAGCAGATACGCCACCCGGTGCAGACCGACGGCCGTCTTACCGGTCCCCGGGCCTCCCTGGACACAGACCGTGCCGCCCAGCCCGCTGCGCACGATCTCGTCCTGCTCGGGCTGGATGGTGGCGACGATGTCCCGCATCGGTCCGACACGGGGCCGCTCGATCTCCCGCTGGAGCAGCTTGCTGGTCCGTGCCGCTTCCGCCGGGTCGGACAGGTGCTCGTCCTCGTAGGCGGTGAGGTCGCCGCCGGTGTAACCGAAGCGGCGGCGCAGCCCGACGTCCATCGGATCCTTCTTCGAGGCCCGGTAGAACGGCTGCGAGACCGGCGCACGCCAGTCGATGACCATCGGATCGCCGTTGCCGTCGTGCACATGCCGACGCCCGATGTAGAACTGCTCCCCCTCCGCGCCCTCCGCCCGCTCGGCGCCGGGAGCGTGCAGGTAGTCGAGCCGGCCGAAGAACAGCGGGGTGTCGCTGAGGTCGGCGAGCGCCTTGATCCGCTCTCCGATCTGGCGCTCCAGGATCTGGGCGTTGACCCAGTTCGCGGTGACGTCGCTGATGTCGAGGGCCTCGGCGTCCTCACGCATGGCACGCAGGGCGCCCCGGGAGGAGGAGAGGTGGGCGCGCTCGCGGGCGAGCGGATCGTCGTCGACAGGCGTGGACGGGATGGACGGCGTGGACGGCGTGGACAAGGGGGTGCCTCCGGACCGGCTGAGGTGGGCGCTGCGGTGAGTCCGTCCGGTTTCCGTCCGGACGGCGGCACTCCGGAAAGGGAGGCGGGCAAGAGCGGAGATTGTAGGTGAACGAGGCAGGGGCGTGCCAACGCATTTATCGGGACGCCTCCCGGTGGACGCCCGTTCCGGGCTCACCGCGCCCCCCAACCCCTACCCGGCGGCCGTCGTCCCGTAGGGGACACCCCCGCCCGCAGGTGTACCGGAGTAGTACGCCGAATGGGGACCTGGGACCGATGCCCGCTTTATGACCGGGAGCCCATCATGGAGACATGAGTGCAGCGACCCTGACCCCGGCCCCCGGTCGCCCGTCCGGCGCGACCTCCCTGTCCGACCTACACCGCCACCGCCTCGGCGACGCCCTGCGCGCCGTGAAGGTCTTCGCGGGCGCCGCCTTCGACGTGATCATCCTGGGCGAGTACGGCGAGGAGGCGGGCGTCCGCCGCCGCAGGTGACTCAGGCCTCACCCGCGAGCAGCTCGTCCGCGTCCATGATCCGGTACGCGTAGCCCTGTTCCGCCAGGAAGCGCTGGCGGTGCGCGGCGAAGTCCTGGTCGAGGGTGTCCCGTGCCACCACCGAGTAGAAGTGGGCCTGGTGGCCGTCCGCCTTGGGGCGCAGGACCCGGCCCAGACGCTGGGCCTCCTCCTGGCGGGAGCCGAAGGTGCCCGAGACCTGGATGGCGACCGTCGCCTCCGGCAGGTCGATCGAGAAGTTCGCGACCTTGGACACCACCAGCACGCTGATCTCGCCCTCCCGGAAGGCGCCGAAGAGCTTCTCGCGCTGCGCGTTGGTGGTCTCGCCCTTGATCACCGGGGCGTTCAGATGCTCGCCGAGCTCGTCCAGCTGGTCGATGTACTGGCCGATGACCAGGATCTGCTGCCCCGCGAAGCGGCGGACGAGCGCCTCCGTCACCTTCCGCTTCGTCGCCGTCGTCGCGCAGAAGCGGTACTTCTCCTCCGCCTCGGCGGTCGCGTACGCCAGCCGCTCGGAGTCCGTCAGGTTGACCCGGACCTCGACGCAGTCGGCGGGCGCGATGTAGCCCTGCGCCTCGATCTCCTTCCACGGCGCGTCGAACCGCTTGGGCCCGATCAGGGAGAACACGTCCGACTCACGGCCGTCCTCGCGGACGAGGGTCGCGGTCAGCCCGAGGCGGCGGCGCGCCTGGAGGTCCGCCGTGAACTTGAAGACCGGCGCCGGCAGCAGATGCACCTCGTCGTAGAGGATGAGCCCCCAGTCCCGGGAGTCGAACAGCTCCAGGTGCGGGTAGACGCCCTTCCGCCGGGTCGTCAGCACCTGGTACGTGGCGATGGTGACGGGCCGGATCTCCTTGCGCGTGCCGCTGTACTCGCCGATCTCCTCCTCGGTCAGCGACGTCCGCTTCACCAGCTCGTGCTTCCACTGCCGCGCGGAGACGGTGTTCGTGACCAGGATCAGCGTGGTCGCCTTCGCCTGGGCCATCGCCCCGGCGCCGACGAGGGTCTTGCCCGCACCGCACGGCAGCACCACGACGCCGCTGCCGCCGTGCCAGAAGTTCTCCACCGCCTGCTTCTGGTAGGGCCGCAGTGCCCAGCCGTCCTCGTCCAACTCGATCGGGTGCGCCTCGCCGTCGACGTACCCGGCGAGGTCCTCGGCCGGCCAGCCCAGCTTCAGCAGCGTCTGCTTGATCTGCCCGCGCTCGGAGGGGTGCACGGCGACGCTGTCCGGGTCGATCCGCACGCCGACCAGCGGAGCGACCCGCTTGGAGCGCAGGATCTCCTCCAGCACCGGCCGGTCGGTCGTGGTGAGCACGAGCCCGTGCGCGGGGTGCTTGCTCAGGGTCAGACGGCCGTAGCGGTCCATCGTCTCGGCGATGTCGACGAGCAGCGCGTGCGGCACCGGGTAGCGGCTGTAGTGCACGAGCGCGTCCACGACCTGCTCGGCGTCGTGGCCGGCGGCCCGCGCGTTCCACAGGCCCAGCGGGGTCAGCCGGTAGGTGTGGATGTGCTCCGGCGCCCGCTCCAGCTCCGCGAACGGCGCGATGGCACGACGGCAGTCGTCCGCCTGCTCGTGGTCTACCTCCAGGAGCAGAGTCTTGTCCGACTGGACGATCAGCGGTCCGTTCACGTACGCCATCCCTTCCGCACGGGCCAAACCTCCAGTGTGCCGTACGGCGCGCCGTAGTGGTGGGCCGCTTCTTCCCGGCGGCCCTGCGCAACCCTGACCTGCGTTCGTGGGTCTGACCGGGGGAGCAGCGCGATGGGCGCGACGCGGTGGGGAGTCACGGTATGTCGGTCCTGTCGTTCCGCAGAGGTGCGGTCGGCGTGGGAGCCGCGGCGGTGCTGGCGGCCACGGGCACCTGGGTGATGTGGCCCGCGGGCATCGACGGGCGGCTGTGGAGCGAGGTACGGCCGGTGATCGAGGCCAGGATCGCGGCGGAGTCGCGGGGGAGCGGCTACGGCGAGACCGTGCCCGCGCTCGAGGCGCGCTGGTTCTGCCAGGCGAAGGCGCTCGAACTGGAGGAGCACGCGGGCGTGGTGCGGGCCGGCGTCAACACGCTGTGTGTCGAGTACGGGGTGCAGGACGACAGTCTCGTCGAGTGCGGGGCCGGACAGTATCCGCAGGTGGTGCGGCTGGAGCGGGACGAGGCGGCCGCCGGGGGCTACCGGGTCGTCGCCCGGGAGGAGCCGCCGGACGGCGAAGGGTACGGGCGGTGGACCGAGTCCCACTTCGGGGTCTTCACCCGGCCCTCCCTCCAGGACCCGATGTCGCCGCACGCCCTGGAGGCCACGGCCCGGGCCCATTTCGGCCTGCCCGCGGACGCCTCGATCGGCGAATGCTGACCGGCCGGGCCCGGCCCGTCGCGTTCAACCGGCGGGTTCTGGCCTGACGGCCTTGTGCCGGGCGGTTGCATGGCCTGGCGGTCATGCAACCGGCGGCCTTCTGGCCCGTCGGCCTTGTGCCCGGTGGCCTTGTGCCTGACGCCCGGCGGCTTGGCGGCCTTGAGCCGGCGGCCGTCGGGCACAAGGCCGTCGGGGTCAGTCGTCCGCCAGTTCTGCGACGCCTGTGATGCGGTGCAGCGGGTAGGTGCGGACCTCGTCCGCCGTGTGGTCGTACGCCGTCACGAAGCCGCCCTCCACCCGGACCGGGGCAATGACGCGCTGGCTGGCGGTGCCCTCGGCGTTGACGTAGCCGATCCACAGGGCCTCGCCGGTGAGGACGGCGGCCTGCATGGTGGCGAGGGTCTCGGCGGAGCTGGTCCGGGGGAGTTCGCCGGGGGCGAGCGGGGCGGCGTCCTCCGTCGGTTTGCGGGGGGTCGTGGCGGCCAGGTCGCCGGCCCTGATCGCGCGGATCGCCGCCGTGAGCAGCGTGGTGTCGGGTACCGGCGGACCGTCCGGCACCGGCTCGGGAGCCGTGCGGGGCGGGGTCCGGTGGGCGTGGGCGCGGGTGATCAGGACGTCCCCCTCGGCCGACTCGGCGGCGGGCGCGAAGCCCATCGCGCGCAGGCCCTCGAGGAGGGCCGCCGGGTCGGCCTGGGTCGCGAGCACCGTCGGGGCCAGGCGGCGCAGGCGCAGGGCGGCGGCGCGCTTGTCGGCGAGGATCTCGTTCAGCAGGGCGTCGTCGTCGCAGCGGACGTAGGCCGAGGCCGCGCCCACCCGCAGATGGCCGTGCCGGCGGGCCACGTCGTCGATCAGGTACGCCAGCGGCTGCGGTACCGGCGTCCGGGAGTGCTCGGTGAGGAAGGCGTGCAGGTCGGAGGCGCTGCGGCCGGCGTCCAGCGCGCGGCGCACCGAGCCGGGGGTGAAGCGGTAGACGGTCGCGCCGCCCTTGGACTCGACGTCCGCGAGGACGCTCAGCACGTCGGCCAGCGGGCGCCGCAGCGGGCCGGGGGCGACCGCGGTCAGGTCGGCCTGGAGCAGGACGTGGTCCAGGGGCTCGGGGAGCAGCGGGGCGAGCAGTCGGGCGGCGGCCGCGGTGGCCACGGCCTGCTCGGGAGGCGAGAGGGGCGTGGCCGGGGATCCGGCGGCGGCCGCGCGGTGCGGTGCGGGCAGCTTGTCGCCGGGGCCGGTCGGACCGGTCGGGTCGTCCTGCGCTGTGGGGGTGGGCGGTTTGGGCGCGGACGCCCTTGCCCCCAGCAGGGCCCGTCCGTGCGCCGACAGCGCGCCCCGGCCGGTGACGCCCAGGAGCTCGGCCTCCATCAGGGTCCAGCGGGCCAGCCGGGTTCGCAGGTCGTCGTCGCCCTGAGGCCCCTGCACACCTTGCGGTCCTTGCGGTCCTTGCGGTCCCTGCTGTCCCTGCGCACCTGGTGGGCTCTGCTGGCCCTGCGGTCCGCGCAGCGGGCGCTCCCAGCGCAGCCGGGCCAGCACCGCCTCCGGGTCCGGGACGGCGCCCTCGGGCAGCCCGGCCAGCAGGGTCAGCACCCGATGGCGCACCTCCGGCGCGGCGGACCGGTCCAGGCCCGGCCCCAGCGCCGAGAGAGCCCGCTCCTTGAGGTCCCGGCCGCCGACCACCCCGGACGTCCGGGTCGCCGCCAGCCACGCCTGCGCGAGCTGCGCCCACCGGTCGGCGGGCGGCCGCTCCAGCCAGTCGTCGTACTCCGGGGTGGCCGCGTACCGCTCGTCGGCCTCCCCGTCGGAGGCGAGCAGTCCGGCCGCGTACGCCAGCTCGACCCAGAACGCGGCCATCGGTTCGGACACGTCGAGGGCGACGGCCGTCCGCTTCAGGTCGCGCACGCTCAGCCCGCCCGCGCGCAGGACCGCGGGGCCGCCCTCGTGCCAGTCCTTCAGCAGCTCCTCCACGGTCGCCAGCGTCGTGTACGCCTGCCCGGCGGCCGTCGCGTCCACCACCTGGGGACGATGCGTGGCGACCGCCTCGACGGTGGGCGGCACGGGTTCGGCCGTGCGGTGGGCCCGGCCCTCGCGCAGATGCAGGGCGACCTCGCGGGGCAGGACGACGGTCCCGGGCGCCGTCGGCAGCAGCAGCCCGCGATCGAGCAGCCAGCGCAGTCGCGCCGCCGGATCGGCCGTGACCTGCCCGTACGGCGGCCCCCACATCAGCCGCTTCAGGACGTCGACGGAGTCGGCGGGCGCCTTCGCGAGCAGGGCGGTCATCTTCTTGCGGTGCGTGAACAGGGCGGTGAGCGCGCCGACGGCGGACACCGAGTCGTGCGTGGACGGCAGCCCGGCCGTCGCCACCAACTCCTGGATCCGGCCCGGTGACATGCCCGCGGTCGCCTCCCGCACGCTCGGCCCGAGCCCCGTCGGGGACGGGTGCTGCGCGGACGGCGCGAGCAGTTCACGGGCGGTGCGGACGAGGCGGAGGTTGCCCTCGTCGCCCCAGACCAGGGCCTGTTCCCGCAGGGCCGTCAGGGCGCCGGGCAGGGCGTCGGCGACCGCCTGGTCGCGGGTGTCGCCGGCCATCAGCCCGAGCAGTTCGGCGTACGTCGCCGGGTCGCCGGCCACGGCCAGCGCCTCCGCGGTCTGCAGGGCGAACCGGTCGAGCCGTTCCAGCGCGCGGACGACGGAGGCGCGGGTGCCGGCGCGGGTGGCGAGCTGGGTGAGGTCGGTGGGGACCGGGGTGATGAGGTCGGGGCGGGCGCGCAGAAGTGCGGCAAGTGAAGCGTCGTCCCGGGCGCGGAGCGCTGCCGCTAGGGAGCGGGGGGCCCGCTGGTCCTCGGTGCTCATCTTGCCCACGGTAGCGGTTGGCGTCCCCCGGGGGCTGCGCCCCCAGACCCCCGCACCGGCCCTGAAGGGGCCTTGTCCTCAATCGCCGGACGGGCTGGATGATCTCCGCCCCTGACGTCGCATGGGCCGGGTGACGCGGACCGGTGCTCGACTGCCCGGCGTGCTGGGGGTGCGGTGAGGCGGAGTGGTGTCGGGCGGGAGGAAGCGGTGGGGGTGGGGGGAAGCGGTAGCTTCTTCCCGTGGGGATCGAGAGCGACCAAGTCGTCTACGAGTATCTGAGCCGGGTCGGGGATGTCGCGCAGCAGCGGCAGTTGTCGTCGGCCACGCGGATGCGGCTCGTCTCCGAGCTGCGCAACGAGATCGACCGGCGCCGCGCGAAAGCGGTCGTCGACTCGCCCGCCGCCGTCCGCCGCATCATCGACCGCCTCGGCAGCCCCGACGACATCGTCGCCGCAGCGGCCGGTCGCGGCGGCGACGTGCCGCAGACGCCGGCGCCGCCCTCCGTGCCCGCGCAGCGCGACCGCGAGGAGGAGCCGGAGCGGCCGAAGGGGATCCGGCGGGTCGTGCCGCGTCCCCGGACCGGTACGCCGCCCCCCGCAGCCCCCTCCGACGTGGCGTCCCCGCCGCACCGCGCTCCCGCGCACGAACTGGGCGACAGCCGCGAGACGCCCGACTGGTGGCTGAACGAGCCGACCCCGCTGGGCATCGGCGAGGACGTGCCGGGGTTCGTCGGCGGGGTGGAGATCCCGGACCTGCTCAAGCCTCCGCGGCCCAGGAAGCTGGACGAGGAGCGGGACGGAGAAGACGAAGAGGGCGAGGGGGAGTCGGGGGCGGACGAGGACGGTGGTCGGCCGGGGCGGCGTCGGTTCCGCGTCCTTCGGCGGTCGCCCTCCGGTGAGCGGGCCCGCTGGAGCAACCCCCTGCTGCTGATCGCCGCCGGCTGTCTCGTCGTCGGCGCCGTGCTCGGGAACTGGTTCGGGCTGATCCTGGGGTGGCTCCTCGCCTACGCCTCGCGCCGGCTGACCGAACGGGAGACGAAGTTCGCCGTCATGTGGCTGCCGGGACTCGCGCTCACGGCCGGGCTCGTCTGGCTGTGGGGGCGGTCCGAGGGGCGCTGGGGCGACCCCATCGCGGACGGCCACATGAACGACGCCGTCGCTCAGACCTGGCCGTGGGTGATCCGGGGCGCGGCCGTGGCGTCGGCGCTGTTCCTGGTCTGGCGGTCACAGAAGCCGAGGTAGTACGGAAGAACGGGTGTAACGGCCAGGCAGAATGAGCCGTATGACGTCACCCGTGATCACCGTCGGCTTCGACCTCGACATGACCCTCATCGACTCCCGGCCCGGTATCCGCGCCACCTATGTGGCGCTCGCCGAGCGGACGGGGACGTACATCGACGCCGATCTGGTGGTCACCCGGCTCGGGCCGCCGCCCGAGACCGAGCTGGCCCACTGGTACCCGGCGGAGCGGGTCGCGGCCGTCGCCGACCTGTACCGCTCGCTGTACCCCGAGCACGGCGTCACCGGCGCGACCGCGCTGCCCGGCGCCCGCGAGTCGATCGCGGCGGTGCGGGCGGCCGGCGGACGCGCGATCGTCGTCACGGCCAAGCACGAGCCGAACGCCAAGCTCCAGGTGGAGCATCTGGGCCTCGGCCCCGACGCGGTCATCGGCAACCTGTGGGCCGAACAGAAGGCGGAGGCGCTGCGCGAGCACGGCGCGAGCGTCTACGTCGGCGACCACGTGGGCGACGTACGCGGGGCGCGCGCCGCCGGTGCGCTGTCGGTGACCGTGCCGACCGGACCGATCGGTGCGGAGGAACTGCGGACGGCCGGTGCGGATGTCGTGCTCGCCGACCTCACCGAATTCCCGGCCTGGCTCGCCGGTCACCTGGAGGCCTACCGCGCGGCGCCCCGCGCCTGACGTCGGCCCGCGGCGACGGATTGCAGGACGCCGGCGCCCGCGACGAGGAATCCGACGCCCATGAGCATGCTCAAGCCGAACATGTAGGTCGGAAAAGGCGTCGTATCGAGGAGGAGTGGGGCGACTGTGACCAGTGTGGCCACAGCGCCGACGAAGAACACGATGGCGCCGGCACGGATCAGTCGGTCACCGGGAGCGGCGGAATTCGTTTGGGTTTTGTCACGCACCGGACCAGGGTAGTTCCCTGCGCGAAGGAACAACCGGAGGACGTCTTGTCACCGGCCCGAAGACCATTAGCCTTGGTACCGGCGGGTCGTGGTCGACCCGCCCGAGTGCTATCCAGAGCCGTTCAGAGCTGTTTCGGTGTCGAGAAGCAGCTTTCCGACGAGTACGAGGACGAGGACAGACGTGCCTACCGGCAAGGTCAAGTGGTTCAACAGCGAGAAGGGCTTCGGCTTTCTCTCCCGTGACGACGGCGGTGACGTCTTCGTCCATTCCTCCGTCCTGCCTGCCGGAGTCGAGGCACTGAAGCCGGGCCAGCGAGTGGAGTTCGGCGTCGTCGCCGGACAGCGCGGCGACCAGGCCCTCTCCGTCGTGATTCTCGACCCGACCCCTTCGGTCGCCGCCGCACAGCGCAAGAAGCCCGACGAACTGGCGTCCATCGTCCAGGACTTGACCACCCTCCTCGAGAACATCACGCCGATGCTCGAGAAGGGCCGTTACCCGGAGAAGACCTCCGGCAAGCAGATTGCCGGACTGCTGCGCGCGGTCGCCGACCAGTTGGACGTCTGACGGTACCGGCCGACGGAAAATCGTCGTCCGCCGAGGGCGTTACGGGAAATCGAGTGCATCCGGGCCGAGGGGCGGCAACAGCCCCTCGGCCGCCGCGCGCGTCAGCAATCCCCTGACCGCCGCATAGCCGTCCTCGCCCAGGTCCGCCGTGAACCCGTTGACGTACAGACCGATGTGCTGGTCGGCGACGGACGGGTCCATTTCCTGGGCGTGTTCCATGACGTACGGGCGGGAGATCTCGGGGGCGTCCCAGGCGGCGCGTACGGAGGTACGGATCGCGTCGGCGAGCCGGGTGAGGGCCTGCGTGCCCAGGGAACGCTTGGCGATGATGGCGCCGAGCGGGATCGGCAGGCCGGTCGTGGACTCCCAGTGCTCGCCCATGTCCGCGAGCTTGTGCAGCCCGTAGTCGCGGTAGGTGAAGCGGGCCTCGTGGATCACCAGCCCCGCGTCGACCTTTCCGTCCCGCACGGCCGGCATGATCTCGTGGAACGGCATGACGACGATCTCGCCGACGCCCCCCGGCACCTGTTCCGCCGCCCAGAGCCGGAACAGCAGGTACGCCGTCGACCTCTCGGAGGGTACGGCGACCGTACGGCCGGTGAGCTCGAGCCCGGCCTCCCGCGTCAGCACCAGCGGGCCGCAGGCACGGCCCAGCGCGCCCCCGCACGGCAGCAGCGCGTACTCGTCGAGGACGTACGGCAGCACGGCGTACGACACCTTCAGCACGTCGAACTCACCGCGCTCGGCCATGCCGTTGGTGATGTCGATGTCCGCGAACGTCACGTCGAAGCCGGGCGCGCCCGGCACCCGGCCGTGGGCGAGGGCGTCGAAGACGAACGTGTCGTTCGGGCAGGGCGAGTACGCGATCTTCAGATCGTCACCGGTCATGCGGGTTCCAACTCTCCAGGACGGGTGTGAGCTTCCCGAAGGCCGTGGTCAGGGCGGCGAGCGCGGCGCCGATGCGCCAGGCGTCGCGGTCGCGCGGGCCGACGGGGTTGGAGACCGCGCGGATCTCCAGCACGGGCACGCCGTGCGCGGCGGCGGCCTCGGCGACCCCGAAGCCCTCCATCGCCTCGGCGAGGGCGCGCGGGTGCAGCGCGCGCAGGGCGGTGGCCCGGGCGGCGGTCCCGGTGACCGTCGAGACGGTCAGGACGACGCCGGTCAGGGCCCCGGTGGCGGCCGCGGTCTCTCGTACGAGGGACTCGGGCGGACGGTGGGTGACGGTGCCGAAGCCCAGCTCGGTGACGGGCAGGAAGCCGTCGGCGGTCTCGGCACCCAGGTCGGCGGCGGTGATCTCGTCGGCGAGGACCAGGGAGCCGACGGGGGCGTCGGGCGCGAAACCGCCGGCGATGCCCGTCGAGACGACCAGACCGTAGGGGTCGCCGCTCAGCGCGGCGGCCGTGAGGGCGGCCGAGACGGAGGCGGCGGCCAGGGCCGGGCCGACCCCGGCGGCGAGGAGGTCGTAGGGCTCGTCCGCGCGGTGCAGGGTCACGCCCGGCAGGCGTACCTCACGGCCGGCCCCGGACAGCGCCCGGGCCACCGCGTCCCGTTCGGCGGGGACCGCGGTGGCCACGAGGACGCGGGTGCGGGACGTGGTCAGTCGTCCTTCTTGAGCTTGAACGACCACAGGCCGGTCACACCCTGGCTGTCCTTCTTCCCGTCGCCAGCCTTGATGGAGACGAGGGTGGAGTCGCCCTGGGCGCCGTACTGGGCGTTGAAGAACACGCTGCCCGGGATCGTGCGGTAGGTCTTGTCGCTGTCCTCGGTGAGCGGCTGACCGTTCATCAGGATCGTCCAGCGCTTGTCGGCCACGTCGGGGTCGACGCCGAAGCGGACGGTCTCGTCCGGGTCGACGGTGATCGACTTGATGTCCTTGTCCGCGAGGCACTTGGTCAGCGCGGCGGCCTGGAGGGTGTCGCCCTCCCCGCCACAGGTGGCCTCGGCGCTGACCGAGGTGCGGCCGACGGTGATCGTGGACAGCGGCGTCGGCTTGTCGCAGGCCGACAGGACGAGCAGTCCGGCACAAACGGCGCCGGCGGCGGCGACGACGCGGCGGCGTCGCGCAACGCCAGGTACATCAGCGGCTCCGCCGCGGGGCATCGTGGTCATGGCGGAAGGCTATCGGGCACGCCCGGCGGTCTCTTTACGTGGGGGGCGACGTGGCTGTGTGTTAGGCCACGCGGTTACGCCACGCGGGGCTTCGCACCGCTCCCGTGCCGCACCGAGGACAGCAGACCGCGGACCGTCGTCAGCCAGCCCAGCGCGACCACCGCGGCGGCCACCGACAGGCCCAGCGCGCCGTTCAGCGGCATCACGATGCCGACCGCGCCGCCGAACACCCAGCACACCTGCAGCAGCGTCTCCGAGCGGGCGAACGCCGAGGTGCGCACCAGCTCCGGCACGTCCCGCTGGATCAGCGCGTCCAGCGACAGCTTGGCCAGGGCCTGCGAGAACCCGGCGACCGCCGCCATGCACGCCACCAGGAACGCCCCGAAGAACACCGCGGCGGTGATCGCCGCGCCCAGCACGACGGCGACGACCGTCACGATGATCAGCTCCGGGGCCTTGGAACGCAGCCACGCCCCCACCGCCGTACCGAGCGCGTTGCCCACGCCCGCCGACACCGCCACCATGCCCAGCGACACGGCCGCGCTCTGCCCCGTCAGCGGATGCTCGCGCAGCAGGAACGCCAGGAAGAAGGTCAGGAACCCGGACAGCCAGCGCAGGGCCGCGTTGGCGCCGAGGGCGTGCGTGACGGCGATGCCGACGGTCCGCAGGCCCGGCCGCTTCACCGGCTGCCGGTGCGGGCCGTGCAGATGCTGCTCGTCGGCGGCGAGCAGCGCCACGGCCTCGCCCTTGGCGGAGTCGACCTTGCGGGGCAGCGAGAAGGACAGGAACGTACCGGCCACGAAGATCACGAAGGCGCCGTAGAGCGGATAGCGCGGCCCGAGGGCCTGGAGCCCCGCCCCGACGGGCGCGGCGATCCCGGTGGCGAGGAGACCGCCGAGGGTGACCCGCGAGTTGGCCTTGACCAGGGAGAACCCGGGTGGCAGCAGCCGGGGCACCACGGCGCTTCTGACCACCCCGTACGCCTTGGAGGAGACGAGCACGCCGAGCGCGGCCGGATACAACTCGATGCTGCCGGTGGCGACGGCCCCGGACAGCACGAGCGCGAGGAGTGCGCGGGCGAGCATGGCCCCGGCCATGGCGGCACGCCGCCCGTGCGGGAGCCGGTCCAGCAGGGGGCCGATCACGGGGGCGAGGACGGTGAAGGGGGCCATGGTGATGGCGAGGTACAGCGCGACGCGCCCACGGGCCTCGTCGGTGGGCACCGAGAAGAACACGGTGGAGGCGAGCGCGATGGTGATCATGACATCGCCGGCGCCGTTCACGCCGTGCAGCTCGATCAGCTTGCCGAGGCCGGACTCGCCTGCGCCGTGCGCGTGCGTGGCCTTCCGGATCCCGCGGGCGGTGCCGGTGAACGGGAAGTGCAGGGCACGGCCGACCGCGCGGACGGACCCGCTCATCCGGCCCGAACCGCTCACCCGGCTCCTCCCCTTGTTCCCCTTCGTCGCACCGATCCCGGTGGCGCCCTGGGGTGTCCTCGCGGCTGCCACCCCGTCATAGTGCCCCGGAAAAGCGGTACGTAGTGCGGTTACCGCGCGTATGGGCGTGTGATCGTCGCCGCGCCGGGCCGGTCAGGACAGGGTTCGGCGGCGGTTCGGCGGCTTCTGTGAGCGGGAAACGTCCCGTCGGTGTAGGCCGAGCGTCCGCGAGCAGGTAGCGTGCGTAGCGCGCCGTGGCGATTGTTCTCGGCCGCGCGCCTCCCGGCCATCCCGCAGAATGGATGACAGCAGGTGCGCCCGAGCGCGATCGGGCGCGGACGTCGACGCGGCACTCCCCCAGTGCTTGAAGAGCCTGGGAGGTACCTCCAGCCGCTCCGTCCGCACCCGCCGCCTTCAGGCCGGCGCACCGAGAGACGGCGTAGGAGAGAAGCGATACCTGTGAGCGCAGCGACCACGCGAAGCCGCACCCCCGACCGCCTGTGCGCCGAGGCCGTCGACCTCGCACGTGCCGCAGCCGAGGAGGCAGCCGCCCCCGGTGTGGTCGGTGAGCATGCGGGGTTGGTCTCCGAGGGCGACCGGGTGGTCACCCACTACTTCGAGTGCAAGGAACTGGGCTACCGCGGCTGGCGCTGGGCGGCGACGGTGGCACGGGCCTCGCGCGCCAAGGTCGTCACGCTGGACGAGGTGGTCCTGCTGCCCGGCCCGGACGCGGTCCTGGCTCCCGAATGGGTTCCGTGGAGCGACCGTCTGCGCCCCGGCGACATGGGCCCCGGCGACCTCCTCCCCACGGACGCGGAGGACCTGCGTCTGGAGCCCGGCTACACCGGTGAGGACGATCCGCGCCTCCAGCCGGGTTACTTCGACTCGGACGAGCCGACGCCGAACTCGCCCCTCTCCGAGGAGATGGCCGAGCTGGTGGAGGCGGAGGACGCGGAGGTGACGCCGGCCCCGCCCGCGGCCCTTCCGTCGGCTCCGCGCCGGGGCACCATCGCGGCGGTCGCCGAGGAACTGGGCCTGCGTCGCGCCCGGGTGCTCTCCCGCTACGGTCTGCACACCGCGGCCGACCGCTGGGAGGACGGCTTCGGCCCCAAGACGCCCATGGCCCAGGCGGCCCCCGCGTCCTGTGTGAGCTGCGGTTTCCTCACTCCCATCGGTGGCTCCCTCGGGCAGGCCTTCGGCATCTGCGCCAACGAGTTCTCCCCGGCCGACGGCCGGGTGGTCTCGCTGGCGTACGGCTGCGGCGGCCACTCGGAGGCAGCGGTCATGCCGACGCCCCCGCGGCCCGCTCCGCCGGTGATCGACGAGACCCGGGTCGACCCGTTCCCCCTCCGCCCGGCGGCGGACTCGGGTTCGGTCCCGGAGACGACGGACGCGGACACGGCGGAGCTGGGCCACTCCTAGGGCACGCCCTCGCACGGGCCCCTGGGTGCCGTCGGCTCCTCGGGCCTCCGGCGGTCGGCCCGGAAGCCGGCCCCGATGCCGTCCCGAGGGCCCCGGGGCCTTCTGCAGCCGCTCCCGGCGCAGCCCTGGTCCTCGGGCCGCCGGGGTCGCTCCCGGCGCGGCACCGGGCCGGGAACGGCCGCTTCCGGGGCCGCCCGCGCGCCCCGCACCGGTGCCGTCGGGTGAACCCTCCGGGTGTCCTCCCGGAGCCGCCGTCCTCGGGCGTTTCCAGCCCTCCCGGGTCCCTCGCCTTCCCGGGTCCCCGGCTTTCCGGGCCGTCCCCGGTCGTCCCGACGCCTCCCGGGGGGTCCATGTGGGGCCCGTTCCGGCCTGCCCGCCGGTCGGGCACGGCAGTCGTTGTGTGATTGTGATGTGGGGGATGTCCGGGGGTCCGGGCGCGGCTCGGCGGGACGTTCTGCCGTCACTCCGCCGCGCGGTACCTTCGAGCCCACGCCGATGAGGAGAGTGAACGTGAGCAAGTTCGTGCGGCCGGCACCCGAGGGCGCGGACCCCTTCGGCACGGCCCGCCTGCGTCGCGGAGTGCTGGATGCCTGGGCCACCAGCCCCGCCCGTTTCCGGGAGGACGCCAACGCCGAGGAGGACCTGGTCCTCGGCGGGTACCGGGACCGGCTCGTCGTCGAGCTCGCTCAGAACGCCGCCGACGCCGCGGCCAGGGCCGACGTGCCCGGGAGGCTGCGGCTCACCCTCCGGGACGGCGTCCTCGTCGCCGCCAACACCGGCGCGCCCCTGGACGCCACCGGTGTGGAGTCCCTCGCCACCCTCCGCGCCTCCGCCAAGCGCGAGGCCCGGCAGTCGGCCGTGGCCGTCGGGCGGTTCGGTGTCGGCTTCGCCGCCGTCCTCGCCGTCACCGACGAGCCCGCCGTCGTCGGGCGGCACGGCGGTGTCCGCTGGGACCTGGCCGAGGCCCGCGCGCTCGCCTCCGAGACCGCCCGGCACAGCCCGGGGCTCGGCGACGAGATCCGGCGGCGGGACGGGCATGTGCCCCTGCTCCGGCTGCCCTTCGCCGCCCAGGGCACCGCCCCCGACCCGTACGACACGGCCGTGATCCTGCCGCTGCGCGACACCGCCGCCGCCGACCTCGCCGAACGCCTCCTCACCGCCGTCGACGACGCCCTCCTGCTCGCCCTCCCGGGCCTGGAAGAGGTCGTGATCGAGATCGGCGACGACGCGCCCCGCGTCCTGCGCCGGACCACCGACGCCGACGACGACGCCCTCACCGTCGTGGCGGACACGCGGGACGGGACCACCCGCTGGCGTGTCGCCGCCGCGCACGGCCCCCTCACGCCCGACCTCCTCGTCGACCGCCCGGTGGAGGAGCGGCTGCGCCCCCACTGGTCGGTCACCTGGGCCGTCCCGGTCGACGAGGACGGTTCGCCCGCCCGGCCCCGCACCACCCCCGTCGTGCACGCCCCCACCCCCAGCGACGAGCCGCTGGGCGTCCCCGCCCTGCTCATCGCCTCCTTCCCGCTCGACACCACCCGCCGGCACGCCGCCCCCGGCCCGCTCACCGACCACCTGGTGCGGTGCGCGGCCGACGCGTACGCCGAACTCCTCGCCGGCTGGCGGCCGGTGGGCGCGGGGATCATCGACCTCGTGCCCGGGCCGCTGGGCAAGGGGGAGCTCGACGGGGCGCTGCGCCAGGCGATCCTGGAGCGGCTGCCGCGGACCGCGTTCCTGCCGCCCGCCGTCCGGCCCGTCCCCGAGGACGGGGAAGCCGACGGGGCCGACGGGGTCGACGTGGTCGAGCTTCCGGAGGCGCTGCGCCCCCGGGACGCCGAGGTCGTCGAGGGCGCCGGCGCCGACACCGTACGGGTGCTGGCGGAGGTGCTGCCCACCCTGCTGCCCGCCGGGCTGGAGCGGCGTGTGGAGCTGCGCACGCTGGGCGTCGCCCGGATCCCGCTCGCCGACGCGGTGGACCGGCTGGCAGGCCTGGAGAAGGACCCGGAGTGGTGGTACCGGCTCTACGACAGCCTGGCCGGGGTCGACCCGGAGCGGCTCTCCGGGCTGCCGGTGCCGCTGGCCGACCGGCGGACCACCATCGGCCCGCGCCAGGTGCTGCTGCCCACGGCGGACGCGGCCGGTCCCGACCCGGAGGTCCTCGCCCGCCTCGGCCTCAAGGTCGCCCACCAGGACGCCGCGCACCCCCTCCTGGAGAAGCTCGGCGCGCTGCCCGCCACCCCCCGTGCCGTGCTGACCACGCCGCAGGTGCGGGCGGCCGTGGCCGCGTCCCTGGACGACGACGGCGGCGCCTGGGACGACCAGGACACCCCGGACGCCGAGGAACTCGCCGACACCGTGCTCGCGCTGGTCCGCGACGCCGGCCTGGACCCCGGCGACGAGCCCTGGCTCGGCGCCCTCGCGCTGCCCGACGAGGAGGGGGAACTCGTCCCCGCCGGTGAACTGGTGCTGCCGGGCAGCCCGTTCGCCTCCGTCGTCCGGGAGGACGAACTCGCCTTCGTCGACGCCGAACTGGCGGACCGGTGGGGCGAACAGCCCCTCGCCGCCTGTGGTGTCCTCGCGAACTTCGCGCTCGTCCGCGCCACCGACGTCGTCCTCGACCCGGACGAACTGGAGCCCCGCGAAGGGGACTTCGCCGAACCCGACGACGCGGGCCTGCTGGACGCCGTCGACGTGTGGTGCGAGGACATCCTCGACCGGTTCCCCGACAGCCCGGTGCCTCCGGTCGCCACCGAGCTGGTCGCCGTCCGTGACCTCGACCTCGTCGACGAGGACCGCTGGCCCCAGGCCCTCGCGCTGCTCGCCCGGCCGCCGCTGCGGGACGCCCTCACCCAGCCCGTCCGGATCCTGCTGCCCGACGGCACCCACGAGGTCGTCCGGCCGTACACCGCCTGGTGGCTGCGCGGGAACCCGGTGCTCGACGGCCGCCGTCCGGCCGGTCTGCTGGCGGCCGGCGGGGATCCGCTCCTGCACGGGCTGTACGAGGAGGCCGACGCCACCGGTTTCGACGACGAGCAGGTGCTGCGCGCCCTCGGCGTGCGGACCTCCGTGGCCGCGCTGCTCGAGGAGCCCGGCGGCGCCGCCGAACTCCTGGACCGCCTCGCCGATCCGGAACGCCCGGTCTCGGCATCCCAACTGCACGGGCTCTACGGCGCGTTGGCCGAGCTGGATCCCGAGCAGGTGACTCTGCCGGACGAGCTGCGGGCGGTCGTCGACGGGCGGGTCGGGGTCGTGGACGCGGCCGAGGCCGTCGTCGTCGACTCGCCCGATCTGCTGCCCTTCACCGAGGGCGTGCCGCTGCTTCCGGTACGGCCGTCCCGCGCCGCCGAGCTGGCCGAGCTGTTCCAGGTGCGGCGGCTGAGCGAGTCCGTGACCGGGCGGGTCGACTCCGAGGGCGTCGAGCACGACGTAGCGGAGTCGGTGCGGGTGCTGCTCGGCCCGCGCACGCCCGGCACGTACGTCGAGCACGAGGAGCTCGTCGTCGACGGCGTGGAGATCGACTGGCGGCTGACCGACGACGGTGTCCTGCACGCCGCGACCCTGGAGGGTGTCGCCGCCGGACTCGCCTGGGCGGCACGGCAGTGGCCGCGCCGCTTCGAGGTCGCCGCCCTGCTGGAGGACCCGTCACGGACCGCGGAACTGGCCCGCGACCGCTGGTTCGACTGACAGCGGCACGGTTCAACTGGAGTGCCCTCGCGGGGTTTCCGCGGGGGCGCTCACATGTTCTGCGCAATTTCTCCATCGAACGTGCAACCGTCGGACAGGGGTACGAGTCTCTTCCCGTGAATGCGATCTCCAACGGGGGGAAAACCTATGCGCATCCGCGCCACCGCCGCCGTCTCCTTCGGTGCTCTGGCCCTCGCCGGCCTGGCCGTTCCCGCAGCGCAGGCCGCGCCGAGCGACGGCGGTACCGGCGACACCCGGATCACCAAGGTCGTCGTCGACGGTGACAACAAGGTGCCCGTCTCCACCAACGCGGCGAAGACCATCTCCATCAGCGTGACCGCCACGGACAACTCCGGTATCAAGAGCGCCGAGCACTTCACGCTGACGGGCCCCGACTACGGCTTCGAGATGACGGGCACGCCGACCTGCAAGAAGGTCAACGCCACCACCTCCACGTGCACCGCCTCCGTGAAGGTGGACCCGAGGACCGACTACTTCAGCAACAAGAACGCCGGCACCTGGTACGTCGACGCGTGGATCGACGCAGCCGACGGCGACTTCGTGTGGAAGGAGAAGGCCGGTTCCTTCCACTTCCAGCGCGTCTCCAAGCTGACGGTCAACGCGACGCCGGAGCCGGTGAAGAAGGGCAAGACGATCACCGTGACCGGCTCCCTCACCCGCGCCAACTGGGAGACGCTCAAGTTCGGGGGCTACGGCGCCCAGTCGGTACAGCTCCAGTACAAGAAGAAGGGCTCCACCAAGTGGAGCACCGTGAAGACCGTCAAGACGACCTCCACCGGCGGTCTGAAGACCACCGTGAAGGCGACGGCGGACGGCAACTACCGCTACACCTTCGTGGGCAACACGACCACGGCGGCGGTCACGGCCGCGAGCGACTTCGTCGACGTCAAGTAGGCACGCCCGCACTCCGGAACGGCCGATCGTCCGGGAAGTCGTTTCACGTACAACCATTTCCCGGTTTCAGGAATCTGATCATGCGAGCCGACAGGCTCGTCGACCACTTGGGCTCGCTGGTGGCACCCGCCCGGAGAGCCCCTTGATCCCCTTGGGACATTCATGCGCATACGAGCCACCGTGGCCGCCGTCACCGGCGCCCTGGCCCTGTCCGCCTTCGCCGTGCCGGCCGCGCAGGCCACCGGCAGCGACACGCACAACCCCGTCGACACCCTGAAGGCCCTCCACGCCGCCACCTCCGGCAAGAGCGCTTTCACCGGTTCCACCGCCGCCGACACCGGCACCCCGTACGCGCTGGACGCCAAGTTCGGCAGCGTCAAGATCAACAACGGTTTCCCGATCGTGGCCCGCACCGGTGGCAAGGTCACCGTCCCGGTCACCTTCAAGGTCACGCACGGCGCGGGCGTCGACGTCACCGCCGGCGACACCGAGCTGGACCTGGTCATCTACCGCGGTTCGTCCGCGAACCCGGCCAACATCCTCGTCGGCGACGACTGGCCGACCTGCACCAACACCTCGGCCACGGTCGCCAGTTGCAAGGGCGCCCTCGACATCTACCCGGGTGAGGAGCTGACCAACGCCGACGCCACCACCTGGAAGGCGCTCGGCTACGTCATCGACTGGAACGACGTCGACCCGTACACCGACGACGACATCGACTGGACCAAGGTCGGTTACGCCGAGGGCGACGCCCTGGCCACCACCAAGCTCCAGCGCTTCTCCACGCTGACGGTCAACGCCGCACCGGAGCCGGTGAAGAAGGGCAAGACCATCACCGTCACGGGCAAGCTGGCCCGTGCCAACTGGGACGACGGCGCCTACCACGGCTACTCCACCCAGCCGGTGAAGCTGCAGTTCCGCAAGAAGGGCAGCACCACCTACAGCACGGTGAAGACCATCAAGACCAGCACCACCGGCGCCCTGAAGACCACGGTCAAGGCGTCCGTGGACGGCTACTACCGCTTCGTCTTCGCGGGCACCTCGACCACCCCGGCGGTCAACGCCGCGGGCGACTTCGTCGACGTCAAGTAGGACTCGCGTCACGCCGTGGCGCAGGACGGCCGGCTCCGGATTTCCGGGGCCGGCCGTTCGCCGCTCTTCCCCGGTTCTTACCTCCCGCCGTACAACCGGCCCCGTCCGCCATGGATCTCACCCGATGAGTCAACAGACTCCGAGATCTCTCTCCCATCTGGGGAACGCAATGCGCATACGCGCCCTCGTGGTCGCCTCCTCCGGCGCCCTCGCTCTGTCCGCCCTCGCCGTCCCAGCCGCCCAGGCCGCTCCGACGGCGGCGCCGAACGTCACCTTCTCCGCCATGAAGGTCAACGCGGGCAAGGCCGTCGTGGTCGGCCCCTCGGCCAAGGTCACCGTCACCGCCACGTACACCGTGACGAAGCCCGCGAGCCTCAGCGCGAGCTCCTTCGACAACGGGCCGATGCTCTACCGGGGCACCTCGCTCAACGAGAACTCCCAGATCATCGCCGGTGACGAGCCGGGCACCTGCAAGGCCGTCTCCACGACGGTCCTCAGCTGCACCGCCAAGATCCAGTTCCGTCCCACCGCCTCCAGCGCGTACGACGACCTGGCCAACAGCCAGGCCGGCACCTGGAAGGTCGGCGCCCTCGCCGTCCCGCACGACGCCACCGGCGAAGCCGACCTCAAGTGGCAGAGCAACCTGGGCACCGTCAAGGTGCAGCGCCAGGCGCAGCTGACGGCCGACGCGACGCCGGAGCCGGTGAAGAAGGGCAAGACCCTCACCGTCACGGGCAAGCTGACCCGCGCCAACTGGGACACCAACAAGCTCGGCGGCTACGCGGCCCAGCCGGTGAAGCTCCAGTTCAAGAAGAAGGGCAGCACCACCTACACCACGGTCAAGACCGTGAAGACCAGCTCGACCGGCGCCCTGAAGACCACGGTCAAGGCCGCCGCCGACGGCTACTACCGCTACAGCTTCGCCGGCACCACGACGACCCCGGCGGTCAGCGCGGCGGGCGACTTCGTCGACGTCAAGTAGGTCGGCACGCCGGTACCTAGGCCGGGAAACGGCGGTCGACCCATTTCCAGGAGAACTCCAGGGCGACCGCCGCCACCGCCGCGACCCCCACCGCGATCCACGGCATGGTCATCCCGATCAGCTTCAGCGCGAAGAAGTCCTGAAGCCAAGGGACCACCAGCACCAGCACGAACGCCGCGCCCATCGAGGCCACCAGCAGCACCCGCCACCAGGTGTAGGGCCGGGCGATGATCGCCAGCACCCACATCGAGATCAGGAACAGGGTGAGGGTCGCGGCGCTGGTCTCGGCCTCCAAGGAGCCCCCGCCGGTGTAGTGGTGACGGGCGACCAGATAGGTGACGAAGGTCGCGACCCCGGCCACCACCCCGCCCGGGATCGAGTACCGCATCACCCGTCGTACGAAGTGCGGCCGGGCCCGTTCCGTGTTGGGGGCGAGGGCGAGGAAGAAGGCCGGGATGCCGATGGTGAGGGTGGACAGCAGCGTCAGGTGCCGGGGCAGGAAGGGGTATTCGACCTGCCAGCAGACCACCAGCAGGGCCAGCAGCACCGAGTAGACCGTCTTCACCAGGAACAGGGTCGCCACCCGGGTGATGTTGCCGATGACCCGCCGGCCCTCCGCCACCACCGACGGCAGCGTCGCGAAGCTGTTGTTCAGCAGCACGATCTGCGCGACCGCCCGGGTGGCCTCGGAACCCGAGCCCATCGCGACGCCGATGTCGGCGTCCTTCAGCGCGAGGACGTCGTTGACGCCGTCCCCGGTCATCGCGACCGTGTGCCCGCGCGACTGGAGCGCGCCGACCATGTCCCGCTTCTGCTGCGGGGTGACCCGGCCGAACACCGTGCCCTCCTCCAGGGCCCGGCCCATGCCCTCCTGCTCGGCGGGCAGCCGGCGCGCGTCGACCGTACGGCCGTCCAGCCCGAGCTTCGCGGCCACCGCCCCCACCGACACGGCGTTGTCACCGGAGATGACCTTGGCGCGGACGTCCTGCTCGGCGAAGTAGCGCAGGGTGTCGGCGGCGTCCGGCCGCAGCCGCTGTTCGAGGACGACGAGTGCGGCGGGCTTGGCGTCGCGCGCCGGTTCGGGGTCGTCGAGGTCGCGGGCGGCGCGGGCCAGCAGCAGCACCCGCAGGCCCTGCTCGTTGAGCCGCTCGGTCTCGGCGAGGGCGGGATCGTCGTCGGCCAGCAGCACGTCCGGCGCGCCCAGCAGCCAGGTGCCGTTCTCCCCGTTGCCCTCGCTGAGACTGGCGCCGCTGTACCTGCGGGCGGAGGAAAAGGGCAGGGACTCGGTGCAGCGCCAGTCCTCGGCGTCCGGGTAGGCGTCGATGATCGCCTGGAGGGAGGCGTTGGGCCTCGGGTCGGACTCGCCGAGGGCCCCGAGCACCCGGCGGACGTACGACTCGTCGTAGCCGTCGAGTGTGCTGAGCGCGGTGACGTCCATGCCGCCCTCGGTGAGCGTGCCGGTCTTGTCCAGGCAGACGGTGTCGACGCGGGCGAGGCCCTCGATGGCCGGCAGCTCCTGCACCAGGCACTGTTTTCGGCCGAGTCGGATGACGCCGATCGCGAAGGCGACGGAGGTGAGCAGGACGAGCCCCTCGGGGACCATCGGGACGATGCCTCCGACGGTGCGGGCGATGGACTCCTTGAGGTCGTTGTTCTTGACGAAGAGCTGTGTGACGACCAGGCCGATCGCGGCCGGGACCATCATCCAGGTCACGTACTTGAGGATCGTGGAGATGCCGGAGCGCAGCTCGGAGTGGACGAGCGTGAAGCGGGAGGCCTCCTCGGCGAGCTGGGCGGCGTAGGCCTCCCGGCCGACCTTCGTGGCCTGGAAGGCGCCGCCGCCGGCCACCACGAAGCTGCCCGACATGACCTGGTCGCCCGGCCGCTTGACGACGGGGTCGGCCTCGCCGGTGAGCAGTGACTCGTCGATCTCCAGCCCGTCCGCCTCGACGCACACCCCGTCCACGGCGACCTTGTCCCCGGGGCCGATCTCGATGAGGTCGTCCAGGACGAGTCCGGAGGTGGGGACCTCGACGGCCGTGCCGTCGCGGCGGACGGTGGGCCGGGCCTCGCCGACGACCGCGAGCGAGTCCAGGGTCTGCTTGGCCCGCCACTCCTGGATGATGCCGATGCCGGTGTTGGCGAGGATGACGAAGCCGAACAGGCCGTCCTGGATGGGGGCGACGAACAGCATGACCACCCAGAGGACGCCGATGATCGCGTTGAACCGGGTGAAGACGTTCGCCCGGACGATCTCGCCGACGGAGCGGCTGCTGCGGACCGGTACGTCGTTCACCTGACCGCGCGCGACCCGCTCCGCGACCTCGGCGGCGGTGAGGCCGGTCGCCGTCGGCACGGAGGCGGGGGCGTCGGTGTGGGCCATGGGATCGACGGTACGTGCGGATCTGGGGGTTCACCCCCTGGGGACGCCGAAGATCCGACTTCGGGAGGACGGGCGCGGTGGCGTGCAGTACCTCGGTAGTAGCGCCCCGGGACCTGCCTGGGGGACACCCCCTAATCGATGAGCGGGCTCGCGGGCTCGGTCGGCCCGTTCGCCGCGTCCCGCTTGATCGCCGCGTCCCGTTTGCGGACGTACCAGATGCCGATGAGGCCGAGACCGGCGCCCGCGAGGCACGTCCAGATCCACCATGCACGGCCGTGGTCGTCGTACCAGCCGTAGAAGGGGAGCTGGACGAGGAAGAGGACGAACCAGAGGATCGTGCCGCCGGTGACGGTGGCGACCACGGGGCCCTCCAGGGGCTCCGGCGCCTCGTGTTCAGGGATCCACTTCTTCATGGTGCTCAGCTTACGAGGCGGTCGGGTCTACGCGCGGAGATGGCCGATCCGAACGTTATATGTTCATACTGAAACGGTTTGGTACTGACCGCTTCTCTTCGTAGGAAAATCCAAAAAGATGCCCACGTCGGCCCCCGCCAAGGTCCCCGCCCCTGAACAGCCGGGAGCCACGCCCCTCTTCGGCGCCCTCGACCGTTACTTCAGGATCACCGAACGGGGCAGCACCCTGCCCCGCGAGATCCGGGGTGGTTTCGCCACCTTCTTCGCGATGGCGTACATCATCGTGCTGAACCCGATCATCCTCGGCAGCGCCAAGGACATGTACGGGCATCAGCTCGACAACGGTCAGCTGGTCACCGCCACCTGTGTCACGGCCGCCTTCACCACGCTCCTCATGGGCGTCATCGGCAACGTGCCCATCGCCCTGGCCGCCGGCCTCGGCGTGAACTCGGTGGTCGCCCTCCAGCTCGCCCCCCGGATGTCCTGGGCGGACGCCATGGGCATGGTCGTGCTCGCGGGCTTCGTGGTCATGCTCCTGGTCGCCACCGGTCTGCGCGAGCGCGTCATGAACGCGGTGCCCTTCGGCCTGCGCAAGGCGATCAGCATCGGTATCGGCCTGTTCATCATGCTGATCGGTCTCGTCGACTCCGGCTTCGTCAGCCGCATCCCGGACGCCGCCCACACCACCGTCCCGCTCCAGCTCGGCGCCGACGGTCACCTGAACGGCTGGCCGGTCCTCGTCTTCATCCTGGGCGCCCTGCTCACACTGGCCCTGATCACCCGCAAGGTGCCCGGCGCGATCCTCATCTCGATCGTCGCGATGACCGTCCTCGCGCTGATCATCAACGCGGTCGCGACGATCCCGTCCTGGGGCCTCACCACCCCCGAGTGGCCCGGCAACCCCGTCGCCACCCCGGACTTCGGGCTCATCGGCGAGTTCAGCCTGTTCGGCGGCTTCGGCAAGGTCGGCGTCCTGACCGGCGTCCTCTTCGTCTTCACGGTCCTGCTGTCGTGCTTCTTCGACGCGATGGGCACGATCATGGGCGTCAGCGACGAGGCCAAGCTGACCAACGCCCACGGCGAGATGCCCGGGATCAACAAGGTCCTCTTCGTCGACGGCCTCGCGGTCGCCGCAGGCGGCGCCAGCTCCTCCTCCGCCACCACCGCCTTCGTGGAGTCCACGGCCGGTGTCGGCGAGGGCGCCCGCACCGGCCTCGCGAACCTCGTCACCGGCGGCCTCTTCACCGTCGCGCTGTTCCTCACGCCGGTCGCCACGATGGTCCCGTCCCAGGCCGCCACCCCGGCCCTGCTCGCGGTGGGCTTCCTGATCCTGGCCGGTTCGGTCAAGGAGATCGACTGGGCCGACCACACCATCGCCATCCCGGCCTTCATCACCATGGTGATGATGCCGTTCACCTACTCGATCACCAACGGCATCGGGATGGGCTTCATCACCTTCGTGCTGCTGCGCCTGGCGGCCGGGCGTGGCCGGGAGGTCCCGGCGCCCATGTACGTGGTCTCCGCCGTCTTCGCCTTCTACTACCTGATGCCGGCCCTCGGCCTCACCTGATGCCGGCCCTCGGTCTCACCTGATGCCCGCCCGCGACGGCGGCTCAGGTGAGCCCGTAGAACTTCTCCGTCTCCTCGACGGCGGTCTGGAACCGCTCGTCGAAGTCATCGCGAATGAGCGTCTGGACGACATAGTCCTGGACGCTCATTCCCCTTTTCGCGGCATGCTGCCGGAGCCGTTCGAGCAGCTCCCCGTCTATCCGCAGGCTGAGCACACTGGTCCCCATGAGGAAGAGGGTCGCGGGCACGTACCGCACTCCGGTCACTTTCCGCTGCCTACTCACTCGTTCGAGTGATGGAGAGGTTTCCGTGGCCGGGGTCCTGGGGAATCCCGGCACCCCCCAGCTTGTTTAGCCAGAGTAATGAGTTATCCTAAAGAGATGCCTGACCTCACCCATGGCGACAACGCTGCCGCCGTGAACTCCCTGCGTTCAGCCGTGATGCGGCTGTCCCGTCGGCTCAAGCACCAGCGGGTCGACGAGTCGCTGAGCCCCACCGAGATGTCGGTGCTCGGCACCCTCTCCCTCTGCGGCAGTGCCACCCCGGGCGAGCTCGCCCGCAAGGAGCACGTGCAGCCGCCCTCGATGACCCGCATCGTGGCGCTGCTGGAGGCCAAGGGTCTGGTCCGGCTGGAGCCGCACCCCGAGGACCGGCGCCAGAAGGTCGTCACCAAGACCGAGCAGGCCGAGGCCATGCTCGCGGAGAGCCGCGCCAAGCGGAACGCCTTCCTGGCCACCCTGGTCGACGGCCTCGACGAGGACGAGTGGGCGAAACTGCGCGCCGCCGCCCCCGTGCTGGAGAAACTCGCACACCTGTAGACAGCCGTCAGGCCATGAGGAGGCGACACTTTTGAGTTCGGGATCCGGAGCAGACTCCGCCCCCGCACCGACCACCCACGAGACCCTTGCCGAGAAGCCCGATCGGGGCGCCCGCAAGTCATCGATGTTCAGCTCTCTGAAGGTCAGGAACTACCGCCTGTTCTTCATGGGCCAGGTCGTGTCCAACATCGGCACCTGGATGCAGCGCATCGCCCAGGACTGGCTGGTCCTCAGCCTCACCGGCTCCGCGACCGCCGTCGGCGTCACGACGGCCCTCCAGTTCCTGCCCATGCTGCTCTTCGGCCTCTACGGCGGCGTGCTCGTCGACCGGCTGCCCAAGCGCCGGACGCTGCTGTTCACCCAGTCCGCGATGGCCCTCACCGGCATCGCGCTCGCCGTCCTCACCCTCTCCGGCCACGTCGAGGTCTGGCACGTCTACGTGGCCGCCTTCGCCGTGGGCCTCGCGACGGTCCTGGACAACCCGGCCCGCCAGACCTTCGTCTCCGAGATGGTCGGCCCCGACCAGCTCCAGAACGCGGTCAGTCTCAACTCCGCGAACTTCCAGTCCGCGCGGCTGGTCGGCCCCGCCGTGGCAGGCGTGATGATCACCGGCGTCGGGACCGGCTGGGCGTTCCTCTTCAACGGGCTGTCCTTCGTCGCCCCCCTCGCCGGCCTGCTGCTGATGCGCTCGCGCGACCTGCACGCCGTCGAGCGCGCCCCGCGCGGCAAGGGCCAGCTGCGCGAGGGGCTCCACTACGTCGCCGGGCGCCCCGAGCTGATCTGGACGATCGTCCTGGTCGGGTTCGTCAGCACCTTCGGCTTCAACTTCCCCGTCTACCTCTCGGCCTTCGCCGACGACGTCTTCCACGCGGGCGCGGGCTCCTACAGCCTGTTCAACACGCTGATGGCGGTGGGCTCCCTGGCGGGCGCCCTGCTCGCGGCCCGGCGCGGCACCGCCCGGATGCGGGTGCTGGTCGCCGGGGCGGTGGCCTTCGGCGCGATGGAGATCGTGGCCTCCATGGCCCCCTCCCTGTGGCTGTTCGCCCTGCTCATGGCCCCGATCGGCATGTTCGGCATGACGGTCAACGTCACCGCCAACAGCAGCGTCCAGCTGAGCACCGACCCGGCCATGCGCGGCCGGGTCATGGCCCTCTACATGATGGTGTTCATGGGCGGCGCCCCGATCGGCGCGCCGATCGCCGGCTGGATCACCGACGCGTACGGCGTCCGGGCGGGCCTGGCGGCGGGCGGTGTCGTCTCGGCCGCCGCGGCCCTCACCATCGGCCTGGTCCTGGCCCGGATGGGCAACCTGCGCCTGGCGGTGGGCTGGAACCACGGCCACCCGAGCGTGCGGTTCGTGCCCCGGGAGGCCCGGGAACTCGCCGCGGTGGCCTGACCGCCTACGACGTCACCCGGAGGGTGCGGCGGGGGGCCGCACCCGCCGGGCCAGCACCTGGCCCGGCCACGCGTGTTCGCCGACGGTGTAGGCCTCGGTCGAGGTGAAGCCGTTGGCCTCGTAGTACGCGACGAGCTTGCGGTCGTCGCCCGCGTAGCAGTCCACCCGCAGCAGGCCGACGCCCGCCCGCCGGGTCTCCTCGGCGGCGTGCGCGAGCAGGGCGCTGCCCACCCCGTGGCCCTTGAAGCGGCGGTCGGAGGCGAGCCAGTGGATGTACCGCTCGGGCTCCCCGGGCGGCGGGAGATGGGCCAGATACGCGCCGGGCGCGTCGGTCAGGGTGAGGGTGGCGGCCGGCACACCGTCGGCCTCGGCGACGAACACCCAGCCCTCGTCCATGTACCGGACGACCGACTCCACCGTCTTCGTGCTGCGGGACAGGGGCTCCGTCCCCCACTGGCCGGGGCGCCCCTGCGCGACCAGCCACTCCACGCTGCTGTCGAGCATGCCGAGTATCACGGGGACGTCGTCGGGTCCGCCTTCTCTGATGGTGATCCGCATGACGCCCATCATGCCGGGCGGGCGGCCCCGCCGACCGGGAAAATCGGGGGCATGAGACTCTTCGCCGCCGTGCTGCCCCCGGACGACATCGCCGACGAACTCGCCGCCGAGGTCGCCCGGTTGCACACGCTGCCCGGTGCGGACGGGCTGCGCTGGACGGGCCGCCCCGGCTGGCACTTCACCCTCGCCTTCTACGGCGAGGTCGACGACGACCTCGTACCGGAGCTGTCGGCACGGCTGGGGCGGGCCGCGCACCGTGGTAAGCCCTTCGCGCTGGCCGTGCGGGGCGGGGGCCAGTTCGGACACGGGCGGGCGCTGTGGGCCGGGGCCGCCGGGGACGTACCGGCACTGCGCCTGCTGGCCGACCGGGCGGAGGCGGCGGCCCGGAAGGCGGGCGTGGAGATGGGGGAGCACCGCCGCTACAAGGCGCACCTCACGCTGGCCCGCAGCCGTGAGGCGGTGGACGTGCGGGCGTACGTCGAGGCGCTGGACACCTTCGAGGGCCGCACCTGGACGGTGGAGGAACTGGTGCTGGTCCGCAGCAGCCTGCCGAAGTCCGGTGTGCCCGGGGAGCAGCCCCGTTACGAGCCGGTCGGGCGCTGGGCGCTCGGCGGGGCCGGTTAGGCTCCACATGTGGACCCGAAGACCCGGAACCGGATCATGGCCGGTGCGCTTGTGCTGTTGTTCGTCGTGGTGGCCTTGGCGGCCGCGCTCGGTAGATAGGCGGACCGACCGAGCGCGCCCCGTCGGGGAACCGCGCGCCGTCCGCCGGCTGCGCACCGTGTGCGACCGGTCGCGCGATTCCCCGCGCCCCCTCGGGGGCGCACCCCTCTACCAGGCGAAAGCCTCCGGGGACGGCCCCGGGCCGGGGAAGATCTCGTCCAGGCCGGACAGCAGCTCCTCGCTCAGCTCCAGCTCGACCGCGCGCAGGGCGGAGTCGAGCTGCTCCGCGGTGCGCGGACCGACGATCGGGCCGGTCACGCCGGGCCGGGTGAGCAGCCAGGCCAGGCCTGCCTCGCCGGGCTCCACGCCGTGCTTCTCCAGCAGGTCCTCGTAGGCCTGGATCTGTGCGCGTGCGGTGGCGTCGGCGAGGGTGTCGGCGGCCCGCCCGGAGGCGCGGCGGCCGCCCTCGGCCTGCTTCTTGATGACGCCGCCGAGCAGTCCGCCGTGCAGCGGCGACCAGGGGATGACCCCGAGGCCGTACTCCTGCGCGGCCGGGATGACCTCCATCTCGGCGCGCCGCTCGGCCAGGTTGTACAGGCACTGCTCGCTGACCAGCCCGATGGTGCCGCCGCGCCGGGCGGCGATTTCGTTGGCCTGGGCGATCTTGTAGCCGGGGAAGTTGGACGAGCCGGCGTAGAGGATCTTGCCCTGCTGCACCAGTACGTCGATGGCCTGCCAGATCTCCTCGAAGGGAGTGCTGCGGTCGACGTGGTGGAACTGGTAGAGGTCGATGTGGTCGGTGCCGAGCCGCTTGAGGCTGGCGTCGACGGCCCGCCGGATGTTGAGCGCGGAGAGCTTGTCGTGGTTCGGCCAGGCGTCGCCGTCGGCCATGTTGCCGTACACCTTGGTGGCGAGGACCACTTGGTCGCGCCGGCCGCCGCCCTTCGCGAACCAGCTGCCGATGATCTCCTCGGTACGGCCCTTGTTCTCACCCCAGCCGTACACGTTCGCGGTGTCGAAGAAGTTGATGCCCGCGCCGAGCGCCGCGTCCATGATCGCGTGGCTGTCGGTCTCGTCGGTCTGCGGGCCGAAGTTCATGGTGCCGAGGACGAGGCGGCTGACCTTGAGTCCGGTACGTCCGAGCTGCGTGTACTTCATGGGACTCAAGCCAACGACTTGGAGTGCGCTCCACGCAAGGGGGACCGGCCGGGGAACGGGTCAGTCGCGGGGGAACTCGTCGGTCTTGAGGGTGAGGCCGAGGGAGGTGGAGAGGTCGATCTCCGTGCCGAAGGCGACGGACAGTTCACTCAAGTACTCGCCGTCCTTGGGCTCGGTGTACAGATGGCACTTGCCCTGGTAGGGATCGGCGATCAGGAGGACGGGGACCTCAGCGGTGGCGTAGGTGGTCTTCTTGGGGCCGTAGTCGTTGGCGGCCGTACCCTTCGAGATGACTTCGGCGACGAACTCCACGTCTTCGTAGTGCCAGCGCCCTTCGTCGTCCTTCTCGGCGGACTCGCAGAGCTTGACGATATCTGGGCAGAACCCGTTCTCGTGGCCGGGGAAATCGATGCGCACGTCCGAGAAGACCCTGACGCCCTTCCCGAACCTGTGGCGCAGGGCGATGGCGATCTGGAAGATGATTTCCCAGTGGGTTTCCCGTTGCGGTGTCATGTGGACGTTGCCCCCGACGATCTCGACCCTGAATCCTTCGGGGACGGGCATCCGCTCAAGCCGCTCGAACCATTCGTCCAAGCGCCTGGTGTTCTCGTCGGCCATGTCGATCTCGATCCTGTCTTCCAGGACGGTCATCTGGCGTTCCTCCCCGGCTGCCCCCATGCGTGAGTGCCGCCGCGCAGTACAACGATACGCACGGTGACCAGGTCACGGCGCGGAGCGCGTATGCCAGAACCGGGCGGGGTCGCGGACCTCAGCCCGCGTACTCCCCGCCCAGTCCCCACCCCTGGTGCATCGCCTCCGCGAAGGCCGAGGCCAGCCGGTGTTCGCCGTTCGCGTTCGGGTGGGTGCCGTCGTAGGTGTCGGTGTCGATGTCCCAGGCCTGCGGGACCGAGGCCAGCAGGATGGGGGAGCCCGGCTCGTCCAGGTCGGCGGCCGTCTTCGCGAGGAGTTCGTTGAAGCGGGTGACCTGGGCGGCGAAGGGCTCGTCGTCCGCGGCGCGGATGTTGGGGATGACCGGCAGCCACACCATGGCGATCCGCGGGTTCGCCGCGCGGGCCTCGGCGGCGAAGGCGCGCGCGTTCTCCGCGGTCTGCTCGGCGTTCGTGTAGAAGCCCAGGTCGATCAGGCCGAGCGAGACCAGCAGGATGTCGGCCCGCGACGTCCGCACCGCCTCGCCGATCAGCGGGGCCATGTGCAGCCAGCCCTCGCCCCAGCCGGCCAGGTGACCGCGCGGGAAGTCGGGGTCGGCGTAGGCGCAGGACGCGGCGGAGTCCGTCGCCTTGTCGTAGAGCGTCTCGCGCGGCCCGGAGAGGGTGAACGGGCCCTCGTACGTGGCGCACAGGTGCCGCCACATGCGGTAGCGCCAGGTGTGCTCGCCCGAGCTGCCGATCGTCATCGAGTCGCCTACGGGCATGAACCTGAGCATCCGCTCATGATGAGGGATCGGCAAAGGATCACCGCCTCCGGGGGCGTGTGAGACCGGCCACGAATCCGTGAACGGGAGGGCGGGATGGCAGGCTTGTGGGCATGCGCCGATCTTTCGCCGTCCGAGCCGGAGCCCTTCTCGCCGGAGTCCTCCTCTCGGGCGCCTTCACCGTGCTCGCCGCGTCCACCGCGCCCGCCGCGTACGCGGCCGACGGCGACAAGGGATTCACCATCGAGGATCCGCGCATCACCGAGTCCAGCGGTCTCGCGGCCTCCCGTCAGCACCAGGGCGTCTACTGGACGCACAACGACAGCGACGACGGCCCCTACCTCTACGCCGTCGACAGCGCGACCGGGAAGACCGTCGCCCGGCTCACCCTGACCGGCGTCGGCACGCCCCGGGACGTCGAGGCGATCTCCATCGGGCCGGGCAACGAGATCTGGGTCGGCGACATCGGCGACAACCTCGGCGGCACCTGGCAGTACGTGTGGATCTACCGGCTGCCCGAGCCGGCGAAGCTCGTCGACCAGACCGTCAAGGCCACCCAGTACGTGGTGAAGTACTCCGACGGCGCCCGCGACGCCGAGTCGCTCCTCGTGCACCCCAAGACCGGGCGGGTCTACATCATCGACAAGAAGGAGGACGGCGGGCACCTCTACGAGGGGCCGGCGAAGCTCTCCGCCTCCGGGGCGAACATTTTCGAGCCGGTCGCCGCCGTCGACCTGTGGGCCACCGACGCCGCCTTCTCCCCGGACGGTACCCAGCTCGCCGTCCGCGGCTACTTCGGCGGCATCTCCTACGCCTGGAACGGCGGGAAGATCAAGCGCGAGGGGCGGCTCGACGTGCCGCTCCAGCGACAGGGGGAGTCTGTCAGCTACTCCGCCGACGGCACCAAGCTCCTGTACGGGAGCGAGGGTTCCGGGAGCTCCGTGGTGGCGGAGGACGCGCCCGAGGGTGCGGCTTCGGGTGCCAAGTCACCGTCCGGAAGCGGAAGTTCGAGTGCCTCGGGCGAAGGTGACGGCTCCTCGGCCACCGGCAGCGTGAAGTTCGGCGCGCTGGCGGTCGCCGCCGTCTGTGTCGCCCTCTTCGGTCTCCGCCGGCTGCTGCGCCGCAACTGAGCGCTTTTCCGCGCCGTCACGGCCACCGCCGTTGCCGCGCTTCTTGACGTGGTCATGGTGTGTCAGTTTCCTGGGTGGTGCGCGGTGTATGGGAGCGCTCCCATGTGTTTCGGGCCCGCGCCTCCCGAGAGGAAGCAGCGAATTGTTCCGCAGCTTGCGAAGAGTGCTGTGCGGCCTGGCCGCCGCGCTTCTGATACCGCTGGGAGCCGGAGCGCAGACGGCCCACGCGGCGGACACCGTCGCCGCCGAGGCCGGAGCCGGCTACTGGCACACCAGCGGCCGGCAGATCCTGGACGCCGCCGGGCAGCCGGTCCGGGTCGCCGGAATCAACTGGTTCGGCTTCGAGACCGGCAACTACGTCGTCCACGGACTCTGGTCCCGCGACTACAAGAGCATGATCGACCAGATGAGGACGCTGGGCTACAACACGATCCGTATCCCCTACAGCGACGACATCTTCAAGAGCACGACCGTCCCCAACAGCATCGACTTCAGCAGCGGCAAGAACGCCGACCTCCAGGGCCTGAACTCGCTCCAGATCCTGGACAGGATCGTCTCGTACGCCGGCCAGGACGGTCTGAAGGTCATCCTCGACCGGCACCGGCCGGACGCGGGCGGGCAGTCGGCGCTCTGGTACACGGCCGCGGTTCCCGAGTCGACGTGGATCGCCAACCTCAAGGCCCTCGCGACCCGTTACCGGGGCCAGGACACGGTCGTCGGCATCGACCTGCACAACGAACCCCACGATCCCGCCTGTTGGGGCTGCGGGGACACCGCGACCGACTGGCGGCTGGCCGCGCAACGGGCCGGCAACGCCGTCCTGTCCGTCAACCCCGCGCTGCTGATCTTCGTCGAGGGCGTGCAGACCTTCAACGGCGTCTCCGGCTGGTGGGGCGGCAACCTGATGGGCGTCGGCCAGTACCCGGTGCAGCTCGACGTGGCGAACCGGGTCGTGTACTCGGCCCACGACTACGCGACGAGCGTCGCCCAGCAGAGCTGGTTCAGCGACCCGACGTTCCCCGCGAACATGCCGGGGATCTGGGACAAGTACTGGGGGTACATCTTCAAGCAGAACATCGCACCCGTGTGGGTGGGCGAGTTCGGCACCACGCTCCAGTCGACGGTGGACCAGAAGTGGCTGGCGGCCCTGGTGAGTTACCTCCGGCCGACGTCGACGTACGGCGCCGACTCCTTCCACTGGACCTTCTGGTCCTGGAACCCCAACTCCGGTGACACGGGCGGCATCCTCAAGGACGACTGGCAGACCGTCGACACCGTGAAGGACGGGTACCTGGCGAGCGTCAAGGCGCCCGGCTTCCCGGGGACCGGCGGCGGCGGAGGGGGCGGCGGTGGCGGCGGTACGGCCTCCTGCGCAGCCGCCTACACCGTCAGCAGCGACTGGGGCGGCGGGTTCAACGCCGAGGTGAAGGTCACCAACACCGGGACCACGGCGATCGGTTCCTGGAAGGTCACCTGGACCTGGAGCGGCGCGCAGCAGATCACCAGCATGTGGAACGCCTCGTACACCCAGAGCGGGGCCGGCGTGACCGCGGTGAACGCCTCGCACAACGGGGCGGTCCCGGCGGGCGGTTCGGCGAGCTTCGGGTTCGGTGGTACGCCCGGGGGCGGGGGTGCGCCGAGCGTGAGCTGCACGGCGGTGTGAGACGCACGGCGGTGCCGCACGGCGGTGTGGGCCGCACGGCGGTGTGAGACATGACGAAGGGCGCCCGGTGTGCACCGGGCGCCCTTCGTCCTCATACCTGAGAGGTACTCATGCGGTACCGAAGCGGTCAGAGCTTCTCGATCACGTAGTCGATGCTCTTGGTGAGCGCCTCGACGTCGGCCGGGTCGACCGCCGGGAACATCGCGACCCGCAGCTGGTTGCGGCCGAGCTTGCGGTAGGGCTCGGTGTCGACGATGCCGTTGGCGCGCAGCACCTTGGCGACGGCGGCCGCGTCCACGTCGTCGGAGAAGTCGATCGTGCCGATGACCTGGGAGCGCTTGGCCGGGTCGGTGACGAACGGGTTGGCGTACTTCACGTCCTCGGCCCAGCCGTACAGCGTGCGCGCGGAGGTGGCGGTGCGGCGCACCGACCAGTCCAGGCCGCCCTGGCCGTTGATCCACTCCAGCTGCTGGTTCAGCAGGAAGAGGGTGGCGAGGGCCGGGGTGTTGTACGTCTGGTTCTTGCGGGAGTTGTCGATCGCCGTCGGCAGGCTGAAGAACTCGGGGATGTGCCGGCCGGACGCGTGGATCCGCTCGGCGCGCTCGATCGCGGCCGGGGAGAACACGCCGATCCACAGGCCGCCGTCGGAGGCGAAGGACTTCTGCGGGGCGAAGTAGTAGACGTCCGTCTCGGCGATGTCGACCGGGAGGCCGCCGGCGCCGGACGTGGCGTCCACCAGGACGAGGGAGCCCTCGTCGGCGCCCGGTACGCGCTTGATCGGGGCGGCGACACCGGTGGAGGTCTCGTTGTGGGTGAAGGCGTAGACGTCGACACCCGCCTCGGCCGCGGGCTCGGGGTGCGTGCCCGGGTCGGCGGAGACGACGGTCGGCTCGGCCAGCCACGGGGCCAGCTTGGCGGCCTTCGCGAACTTGGACGAGAACTCGCCGAACGTGAGGTGCTGCGACTTGTTCTCGATCAGGCCGTGGGTCGCGATGTCCCAGAACGCGGTCGAGCCGCCGTTGCCGAGGACGACCTCGTATCCCTCGGGCAGGGAGAACAGCTCGGAGATGCCCTCGCGCACCTGGCCGACCAGGTTCTTGACCGGGGCCTGGCGGTGGGAGGTGCCGAGGAGGGACGTACCGGTGGCGGCCAGGGCGTCCAGCGCCTCGACCCGCACCTTGGAGGGGCCCGCGCCGAAACGACCGTCGGCGGGCTTGATGTCAGCAGGAATCCGGATCTCAGCCACGGAAGCGAGGTTAGCCGGTGGGGGAAACCTGGGTGAAACCTGGTCCGTCGGGTGAGACGGGTTTCTTTTGTGCTGCCGGAGGCTGTGCCCCGAACCCCCGTTCGGCCTGGACGGCCTCGTCCTCGAACGCCGGACGGGCTGTAGGGGCGGACGCATGCTGGTTTGCTGAAGTCATGACGGATCTTGAGGCCGAGCTGCGCAAGGCCGTCCGGGGTGACGTCCGCTTCGACGTCACCTCCCGGGCGCTCATGACCATGGACGCGTCGAACTACCGCCGCGTCCCCCTGGGTGTGGTCGCGCCCCGGGACGGTGACGACGTGGCCGCCGTGCTGGAGGTCTGCCGGGCGGCCGGGGTCCCGGTCGTCGCGCGCGGCGGGGGTACGTCCATCGCCGGGCAGGCCACCGGCACCGGCGTGGTGCTGGACTTCACCCGCCACATGAACCGGTTGGTCACCCTGGATGCGGAGGTGCGGACGGCCGTCGTGCAGCCGGGGTTGGTTCTCGACCGGCTCCAGGAGGCCGCCGCCCCGCACGGCCTGCGCTTCGGTCCCGACCCCTCCACCCACAGCCGCTGCACGCTCGGCGGGATGATCGGCAACAACTCGTGCGGCTCCCACTCGGTGGCGTGGGGCACGACGGCCGACGGTGTCCGCGAGCTGGAGGTCGTCACCGCGCGCGGGGGGCGGCTGCGGCTGGGGCAGGGGTGGGCGGGGGCGCCGGACGGCCTGCGCGCACTGGTGGACGGGGAACTCGCCCGGCTGCGGACCGGCTTCCCCGAGCTGCCCCGCCGTATCTCGGGGTACGCGCTGGACGCACTCCTGCCGGAGAACGGCGCCGACGTCGCCCGTTCCTTCTGCGGCAGCGAAGGCACCCTGGGCGTGCTCACGGAGGCCGTTGTACGGCTCGTCGAGGCTCCACGCGCGCGCGTGCTCGCCGTGCTCGGGTACGCCGACGAGGGCGCCGCCGCCGAGGCCGCCGCCGGGCTGCTGCCGTTCGGGCCGCTGACGGTGGAGGGGATGGCGGCCGACCTGGTGCCGCCGGCCGCGTCGGCCGGGCTGCCGCGGGGCCGGGCCTGGCTGTTCGTGGAGACGGGCGGCGAGTCGCAGGACGAGGCACGCGCGCGTGCGGAGGCCGTCGTGCGCGCGGCGGACGTCCTGGACGCGCGGATCGTGCGGGACCCCGCCGGGCAGCGGGCGCTGTGGCGGATCCGCGAGGACGCGAGCGGGACGGCGACCCGTATGCCGGACGGCACGGAGGCCTGGCCCGGCTGGGAGGACTGCGCGGTGCCGCCGGCCCGGCTCGGCGCGTACCTGAGGGACTTCCGGGTGCTGCTCACCGACCACGGCCTGCGCGGCACGCCGTACGGGCACTTCGGGGACGGCTGCATCCACGTCCGTATTGACTTCGACCTGCTGACGGCGGCGGGGATCGCCCGCTTCCGCCGGTTCTCCGAGGAACTGGCCGAACTGGTCGTGTCCCACGGCGGCTCCCTCTCCGGCGAACACGGTGACGGACAGGCCCGGGCCGAGCTGCTGCCGAAGATGTACGGGCCGGACATGGTGGCCCTGTTCGAGCGGGCCAAGGCGGTCTGGGACCCGGACGACCTCCTCAACCCGGGGATGCTGGTGCGCCCCGCGCCCCTCGACGGCAACCTGCGCTTCGCCGTGCTCCCGCGCGAGCCGGTCGACGTGGCCTTCGGCTACCCGTCCGACGGCGGTGACTTCTCGGCGGCGGTGCGCCGGTGCGTCGGCGTCGCGAAGTGCCGTACGACGACCGCGCCGGGGGCGGTACCGGGAGCGGGCGCGGGCTCGGGGGTGATGTGCCCGTCGTTCCGGGCCACGGGCCGGGAGGAGCACTCCACGCGCGGGCGTGCCCGGCTGCTGCACGAGATGCTGGCCGGGGAGCTGGTGACCGACGGCTGGCGCTCCACGGAGGTACGGGACGCGCTCGACCTGTGCCTGTCCTGCAAGGGCTGCCGCTCCGACTGCCCCGTCGAGGTCGACATGGCCACCTACAAGGCGGAGTTCCTGCATCACCACTACGAGGGTCGCCGGCGTCCGGCCGCCCACTACAGCATGGGGCGGCTGCCGGTGTGGCTGCGGTGGGCGAGCCGGCTGCGGGCGGCCGCCCCGCTCAACGCGCTCGCCTCGGTCGGCCCGCTGGCGGGCGTCGCCAAGCGGCTGGGCGGGATCGCGGCCGAGCGGGACATCCCGCGGCTGGCACGGGAGACGTTCAGCGGGTGGTGGCGGCGCAGGGAGCCCGTTCCCGTCCCTGGGCCGGGGCAGGGCGGTGACCTCGTCGTCCTGTGGCCCGACACCTTCACCGAGCACCTCTCGCCGTCCGTGGGCCGGGCGGCCGTACGGGTCCTGGAGGCGGCGGGGCTGCGGGTGGCGCTGCCGCCGACCCTGCGGATGCGGGGCCGGCCGGTGGGCGACGGCCGGTCGAGGAGCGCGGCCGCGCTGCTGACCGCCCGCCGGGGCCGGGTCTGCTGCGGGCTGACGTACGTCTCCACCGGCCAGCTCGACCACGCGCGCGTGGTGCTGCGCCGCACGCTCGACCTGATGGAGCCGGTGCTGGAGACGGCCGCGCCGGTCGTCGTCCTGGAGCCGAGCTGCGCGGCCGCCCTGCGCACCGACCTGCCCGAGCTGCTGCACGACGACCCGCGTGCGGCCCGTCTCGCCGCCCGCGTCCTCACCTTCGCGGAGGCCCTGGAGCGGCACGCGCCCGACTGGACCCCGCCCCGTCTGGACCGCCCGGCGGTCGGTCAGACCCACTGCCACCAGCACGCGGTCCTGGGCGACGCGGCCGAGCGGCGGCTGCGCGAGGCCGCGGGTCTCACCGGTGACCTGAGCGGCGGGTGCTGCGGCCTCGCAGGCAACTTCGGCTTGGAGAAGGGCCACTTCGAGGTGTCGGCGGCGTGCGCGCAGGAACAGCTCCTGCCGGCCGTGCGGGACGCCCCCGAGGGAGCGGTGGTCCTGGCGGACGGCTTCTCCTGCCGCACCCAACTGGAGCAACTGGTGGGGACCCCGGGGAGGCACCTCGCGGAGGTACTGGCAGAGCACCTGCGGGACGACGGACGGGGGCACTGAGGGGAGCCCGAACGGGTGCTGAGGGAGCGCCGCGGGATTTCCGAGGGGAGGCGGCCCGCTCGGGCGGTGGCGGGCGTGGCTGAGCCCCGGACGGGAGGCGCCGACTCCTACGCTGACCGGGACGGTCGTCCGGCGATGCGAACGGGCGATGCGAACATTCGTTCGAAGGAGTCCCGCGTATGAGCCTGCGCGTCCAGTTCATCACCCGTGACGAGCACCTGGCGTTCGTCGCGGCCCGCCCCTCCGCCAGTCATATGCAGCTCCCTTCGTGGGGTGACGTGAAGCCGGACTGGCGGGCGGAGAGCCTGGGCTGGACCGACGGGACGGGTGCGCTCGTGGGGGTGGGGCTGGTGCTGTTCCGGCCGTTGCCGAGGCTGCGGAAGTACCTGGCGTATCTGCCCGAGGGGCCGCTCGTCGACTGGCACGCGCCGGATCTGGTCGAGCGCTGGCTGGAGCCGATGCTCGCGTGGCTGAAGGCGCAGGGGGCGTTCTCGGTGAAGATGGGCCCGCCCGTCGTCGTACGGCGCTGGAGCGCCGACGCGGTCAAGGCGGCCATCGCCGACCCGGGCGCCCACCGGCTGCGCGACGCCGAGGCGAGCTCGTCCGAGCCGCGCGCCTTCGAGGTCGCCGACCGGCTGCGCCGCGCCGGCTGGCAGCAGAAGGAGCCGGGCGGCGAGGACGGCTTCGCGGCCGGTCAGCCCCGCTACGTCTTCCAGGTCCCGTTCGCCGGGCGCACGCTGGAGGACGTCCACAGCGGCCTCAACCAGCAGTGGCGGCGCAACATCAAGAAGGCCGAGAAGGCGGGCGTGAAGGTCGTCCGGGGCGGGGCGGAGGACCTGCCGGCGTTCTACGGGCTGTACACCGAGACCGCCGAACGCGACCGCTTCATCCCGCGCCCCCTGTCCTACTTCCAGCGTATGTGGAGCGCGCTGAACGCCGAACACCCCGACCGTATGCGGCTCTACCTCGCCCACCACGACGGGGAGGTCCTCGCCGCCGCGACCATGCTGACCGTCGGCGAGCACGTCTGGTACTCCTACGGCGCCTCCACCGGCCGCAGGCGCGAGGTCCAGCCGAACAACGCCATGCAGTGGCGCATGATGGCCGACGCCCATGAACTGGGCGCCGCCGTCTACGACCTGAGGGGGATCACCGACACCCTGGAGGAGTCCAACCATCTGCTCGGCCTGCTCCGCTTCAAGGTGGGCACGGGCGGACAGGCCGTGGAGTACCTGGGGGAGTGGGACTTCCCGCTCAACAAGCTGCTGCACCGGGCCCTGGACTTCTACATGGCGCGCAGATAGCCGCCTGCTCAGCGTCGAGGGCGGCCGACGTCTCACGGCCCGAGACAGTGGCATAACGGGTTCACACGCCTGACCAAGTCCACTACCCTGGACTCGACAGTGCAGCGTGATGTACACACCTCGAGTCGACCCCAGGACCGCCCGTGACTGCCCCCGACACCGCCGCCACCCCCCAGTTCGCCCCCACCGCCACAACGACCGGTGCCCCCGGGGCCCCGGGCCGGCTGGGCGCCCTCGGCCCGGTCGGACTCGTGCTCGCCGGAGGCATCTCGGTGCAGTTCGGCGGCGCGCTGGCGGTGACGCTGATGCCGAGGGCGGGCGCCCTGGGCGTGGTGGCGCTGCGGCTGCTGGTGGCGGCGGTGGTCCTGCTGGTCATCTGCCGGCCCCGGCTGCGCGGCCACTCCCGCACCGACTGGGGCACGGTCGTCGTCTTCGGCGTCACGATGGCCGCGATGAACGGCCTCTTCTATCAGGCGGTGGACCGCATCCCGCTGGGCGCGGCGGTGACGCTGGAGGTCCTCGGCCCCCTCGCGCTGTCGGTCGTGGTCTCGCGCCGCGCGCTGAACCTGGTCTGGGCCGGCCTGGCCCTCGTGGGCGTCTTCCTGCTCAGCGGGGGCGGCGGGGACGGCGGAGGGCTGGGCGGCGGCCTCGACCTGGTGGGTGTCGCCTTCGCGCTGGGGGCGGGGGCGATGTGGGCGGCGTACATCGTCTTCAGCGCCCGCACCGGCCGCCGTTTCCCGCAGGCGGACGGCCTGGCGCTGGCGATGGCGGTGGGCGCCCTGCTCTTCCTCCCGCTGGGCCTCGTCGAGTCGGGCAGCAAGCTGGCCGACCCGGTGACGCTGGGGCTGGGGGCGGCGGTGGCCCTGCTCTCCTCGGTCCTGCCCTACACCCTCGAACTCCTCGCCCTGCGCCGGATGCCCGCCTCCACCTTCGCGATCCTGATGAGTCTGGAACCGGCCGTCGCCGCCACCGCGGGCTTCCTCATCCTCGACCAGGCCCTGACCACGATCCAGGCGGCCGCGATCGCCCTCGTCGTCGCGGCGAGCATGGGCGCGGTACGGACACAGGTGGGGCGGCCGAAGGCGGCGGTACCGGAGGCCTGAGCGGGGCGCGCCGCGAGAGAGGCTTGGCGGCGGTTTGACGGCGGCCTGGTGGGGGCTGTCGGCGGGCGGTGGCAGCATGCGCCCATGAGCACCTTCTACGACTACTTCAGCGCCCCGGACGATCGCCTGGCGATCGCTGATTTCGACCGGCGGGACTTGGAGGTGCGCCCCCTGTCGCCCCTCTCCGTCAAGGGCATCGACCCCTATGTCGTGCTGGGCAAGGGGCAGAGCCTCCTTACGGGGCTGCCCTACGACGAGGTCGTCCGACTGCCCCGATTCTGCCAACTCCTCACCGAGGAGGAGGCTGACCGGCTGCTGGTGACCGTCGCCGACGAGCTGCGGGACGCCGTCGCGACGGCGACTCCCGACCGGTTCCGCCGGACCGCTGAGTCCTGGTCGTGCATCGAGGAGTTCGCGCCCGGCGGGCATCCGGAGGGCCTCTTCGGGTTCCTGACGCAGCTGGCGGCGCTGGCCGTCCCGGCGCGAGCCGAGGGGTACCACCTCTACTGCGAGTTCACCGTCTGACCGGGGGACGACGGGGGTGACGGGACGGCGGGGCGGCGGGAGTGACGGGGGCGCTCCTGGGGTGACCAGGGCTCTGTCGGTGTGGCAGGCACGGGCGGCCCGAAATTCATGCAAGCATGCTTGATTGTTTCTTGCCCCGCTGCCATGCTCCACCCCATGGCCGACCCGACGCCCGTGCTCGACGATCTCCGTGCCGAAAGCGACGAACTCGACCGGCTGGTGGCCGAGTTGAGTCCCGAGCGGTGGACGCTCCCGACCCCCGCCCCCGGCTGGACCGTCGCCCACCAGATCGCGCACCTCGCCTGGACCGACCACTCCTCGGCGCTGGCCGTGACCGACCAGGACGCGTTCGCCCGCGAGGTCGAGAAGGCGCTCGCCGCGCCCGGGGACTTCGTCGACAACGGCGCGCGGGAGGGGGCCGCGAAGCCGCCCGAGCGGCTGCTCGCGGACTGGCGGGCCGGCCGCGATGCCCTGGCGGACGCCCTGCGCAAGGCGCCCGCGGGAGCGCGTTTCCCCTGGTACGGCCCGCCCATGTCGGCCGCCTCCATGGCCACCGCCCGGCTCATGGAGACCTGGGCCCACGGCCGGGACGTGGCGGACGCGCTGGGCGAGACGCCCGCGCCCACCGACCGGCTCCGGCACATCGTCCGCCTCGGAGTCCGCACCCGGGACTTCGCCTTCGGCGTGCACGGACTCTCCACGCCGTTCGAGGAGTTCCGCGTCGAACTGCGCGGCCCGTCGGGCGATTTGTGGACGTACGGTCCCGAGGACGCCACGGACCGCGTGACCGGCTCCGCCCTCGACTTCTGCCTCCTGGTCACCCAGCGCGCCCACCGCGCCGACCTCGCCCTGCGCGCCGAAGGCCCCGACGCCGACCGCTGGCTGGACATCGCCCAGGCCTTCGCGGGGCCGCCCGGCGGCGGCCGTGCGCCGAAGGGAGCCGTCCGGTGACGGTCCTGCGGATAGGCAACGCGTCCGGCTTCTACGGCGACCGCTTCGACGCCCTGCGCGACATGCTCACCGGCGGCGAACTCGACGTCGTCACCGGCGACTACCTCGCCGAGCTGACCATGCTGATCCTCGGCCGCGACCGGCTGAAGAACCCCGCCGGCGGGTACGCCCGCACCTTCCTCCGGCAACTGGAGGAGTCCCTCGGCCTCGCCCACGACCGCGGGGTACGTGTCGTCACCAACGCCGGAGGCCTCAACCCGGCCGGACTCGCCGACGCGGTACGGCAGTTGGCCGACCGGCTCGGCATCCCGGTACGCGTCGCGCACGTCGAGGGCGACGACCTCGGCGCCCGGTACCCGGGCAGCCTCACCGCCCATGCCTATCTCGGCGGCTCCGGCATCGCCGCCTGTCTGCGCGAGGGCGCGGAAATCGTCGTCACCGGGCGCGTCACCGACGCGGCCCTCGTCACCGGCCCCGCCGCCGCCCACTTCGGCTGGGGGCCCGGGGAGTACGACCGGCTCGCGGGCGCCGTCGTCGCCGGACACGTCCTGGAGTGCGGGACACAGGCCACCGGCGGCAACTACGCCTTCTTCGCCGAGGGCGGCCGTGACCTGCGGCGACCCGGCTTCCCGCTCGCCGAGATCCACGAGGACGGCAGCTGCGTCATCACCAAGCACCCCGGCACCGGCGGCTTCGTCGACGTCGGCACGGTGACCGCGCAGCTGCTGTACGAGACGACGGGCGCCCGGTACGCCGGGCCCGACGTCACCGCCCGGCTGGACACCGTACGGCTCACCCAGGACGGCCCGGACCGGGTACGGATCCACGGCGTACGCGGGGAAGCCCCGCCCCCGACCCTCAAGGTCGGCCGCACCCGCATCGGCGGCTTCCGCAACGAGGTCGTCTTCGTGCTCACCGGCCTGGACATCGAGGCCAAGGCCGCACTCGTACGGGAACAGATGGCGCAGGTGTTCCTCAAGTCACGCCCAGCTGAGGTGCGTTGGGAGCTGGTCCGCACCGACCGGGCCGACGCCGACACCGAGGAGACCGCGAGCGCACTGCTGCGGCTCGTCGTGCGCGACCCCGAACAGGACGCCGTGGGAAGGGCGTTGAGCGGAGCGGCCGTGGAGCTGGCGCTGGCCTGCTATCCCGGCTTCCATGTGCTCGCGCCGCCCGGGAAGGGCTCCCCCTACGGGGTGTTCGAGGCCGCGTACGTGCCGCAGGAGGACGTCGAGCACCTCGCCGTCCTCCACGACGGCCGCCGCCTGCCCGTCGCCGCGCCCCCGGCCGCCGGCACCCGCGTACTCGAGGAGGTGCCGGAACCGGACCTGCCGGATCCGCCGCCCCCCGGCCCCGTACGGCGCGCGCCCCTCGGGCTCGTGGCCGGCGCCCGCAGCGGCGACAAGGGCGGCAACGCCAACGTGGGGGTGTGGGCCCGCACGGACGAGGCCTGGCGCTGGCTCGCCCACGCACTCACGGCCGACAGGTTCCGGCAGCTCATCCCCGAGAGCCGCGAGCTGACCGTCACCCGTCACCCGCTGCCCCGGCTGCGCGCACTCAACTTCGTCGTCGAGGGCGTCCTCGGCGCCGGGGTCGCCGCCCAGCACCGCTTCGACCCGCAGGCCAAGGCACTCGGCGAATGGCTGCGCTCCCGACACCTGGACATCCCGGAGGCCCTCCTGTGACGGCTCTCACGTCCGCCCTGGACACCCAGGGCCCCGACTACCGCGCGCACCGCGAGGCCATGCTCGCCAAGCTCGCCGACCTCGACACCGAGCACGCGAAGGCGCTGGCGGGGGGAGGGGAGAAGTACGTCGCCCGGCACCGCGCGCGCGGCAAGCTCCTCGCCCGCGAGCGCATCGAGCTGCTCCTCGACCCCGACACGCCGTTCCTGGAACTGTCGCCGCTGGCCGCCTGGGGCAGCGCCTCCCCCGAGTACGCCGTGGGCGCCTCCCTCGTCACCGGCATCGGGGTCGTCGAGGGCGTGGAGTGCGTGATCACCGCCAACGACCCGACCGTGCGCGGGGGCGCCAGCAACCCCTGGTCCCTGAAGAAGGCCCTGCGCGCCAACGACATCGCCCTCGCCAACCGACTGCCCTGCATCAGCCTGGTGGAGTCGGGCGGGGCCGACCTGCCGTCGCAGAAGGAGATCTTCATCCCGGGCGGGGCCGTCTTCCGCGACCTGACCCGGCTCTCCGCCGCCGGGATCCCGACCGTCGCCGTCGTCTTCGGGAACTCGACCGCGGGCGGCGCGTACATCCCCGGCATGAGCGACCACGCCATCATGGTCAAGGAACGCGCGAAGGTGTTCCTCGGCGGGCCGCCCCTGGTGAAGATGGCGACCGGCGAGGAGAGCGACGACGAGTCGCTGGGCGGCGCGGAGATGCACGCGCGCGTGTCCGGACTCGCCGACCACTTCGCCGTCGACGAGCGGGACGCGCTGCGGCAGGCACGCCGCGTGGTGGCCCGCCTCAACCACCGCAAGGCGTACCCGGACCCGGGCCTGGCCGTCCCTCCCAAGTACGACGAGGACGAACTCCTGGGCATCGTCCCCGGGGATCTCCGCACCCCCTTCGACCCGCGCGAGGTGATCGCACGGCTCGTCGACGCCTCCGACTTCGACGAGTTCAAGCCCCTCTACGGGACGAGCCTCGTCACCGGCTGGGCGACCCTGCACGGCTATCCGGTCGGGATCCTGGCCAACGCCCAGGGCGTGCTCTTCAGCGCCGAGTCCCAGAAGGCCGCCCAGTTCATCCAGCTCGCCAACCAGCGCGACATCCCGCTCCTCTTCCTGCACAACACCACCGGCTACATGGTCGGCAGGGAGTACGAGCAGGGCGGCATCATCAAGCACGGCGCGATGATGATCAACGCGGTCGCCAACTCGAAGGTCCCGCACCTGTCCGTCCTCATGGGCGCCTCGTACGGGGCCGGCCACTACGGCATGTGCGGGCGCGCCTACGACCCCCGGTTCCTCTTCGCCTGGCCGAGCGCCAAGTCGGCGGTGATGGGCCCGCAGCAGCTCGCCGGGGTCCTGTCCATCGTCGCCCGGCAGTCGGCGGCCGCGAAGGGCCTGCCCTACGACGACGACGCGGACGCCGCCCTGCGCGCCATGGTGGAGCAGCAGATCGAGTCCGAGTCGCTGCCGATGTTCCTGTCCGGGCGGCTGTACGACGACGGTGTCATCGACCCGCGCGACACCCGCACCGTTCTCGGCCTGTGCCTGTCGGCCGTCCACACCGCGCCCTTCGAGGGCGCGCGGGGCGGCTTCGGCGTCTTCCGGATGTGAGGCTCATGATTACTTCCGTTCTGGTGGCCAATCGCGGCGAGATCGCCTGCCGCGTCTTCCGGACCTGCCGCGAGGCGGGCATCCGCACCGTCGCCGTGCACTCGGACGCCGACGCGGGCGCCCTCCACGCGCGCGTGGCGGACTCGGCCGTACGGCTTCCGGGCAGCGCGCCCGCGGACACCTACCTGCGTGCCGACCTCGTGGTGAAGGCCGCCGTCGGCGCCGGCGCGGACGCCGTGCACCCCGGCTACGGCTTCCTCTCCGAGAACGCCGGCTTCGCGCGCGCCGTCCTGGACGCGGGCCTCGTCTGGATCGGGCCACCGCCCGAGGCGATCGAGGCGATGGCGTCCAAGACCCGCGCCAAGCAGCTCATGGGGCTCGCCCCGCTCGCCTCGGACGAGGTGACGGAGGCCGACCTGCCGGTGCTGGTGAAGGCGGCCGCGGGCGGCGGCGGGCGCGGTATGCGCGTCGTGCGCCGCCTGGCGGAGCTGGGCGCCGCGCTGGAGGGCGCCCGGGCCGAGGCAGCGAGCGCCTTCGGCGACGGCGAGGTGTTCGTCGAGCCGTACGTCGAGAACGGCCGCCATGTCGAGGTGCAGATCCTCGCCGACACGCACGGCACGGTGTGGGCGCTCGGCACCCGCGACTGCTCCCTCCAGCGGCGCCACCAGAAGGTGATCGAGGAGGCGCCCGCGCCGGGCCTGTCCGAGCGGACGGCGGAGGAACTGCGCGCGCTGGCCGTGCGTGCCGCGCGGGCCGTCTCGTACGTCGGTGCCGGCACCGTCGAGTTCCTGGTCGCCGACGGCCGCGCGCAGTTCCTGGAGATGAACACCCGCCTCCAGGTCGAACACCCCGTCACGGAGGCCGTCTTCGGCCTCGACCTGGTGGCCGAGCAGATCCGGGTCGCGGAGGGCGCCGCCCTGGATCCCGAGCCCCCACGCGCGCGTGGCCACGCCGTCGAGGCGCGGCTCTACGCCGAGGACCCGGCGAACAACTGGACCCCGCAGACCGGCACCCTGCACCGTCTGACCGTCCCCGAGGGCGTCCGCCTGGACACCGGCTTCGGCGACGGCGACGACATCGGCGTCCACTACGACCCCATGCTCGCCAAGGTCGTCGCCCACGCCCCCACGCGCGCGGAGGCGATCCGCAAGCTCGCGGGCGCCCTGGAACGCACGGCCCTGCACGGCCCCGTCACCAACCGCGACCTGCTGGTCCGCTCGCTGCGCCACGCGGAGTTCACCTCCGCCCGCATGGACACCGGCTTCTACGACCGGCATCTCGGCGACCTCACCGTCGCGGAACCCGACCCGTACGCCCCGCTGGCCGCCGCCCTCGCGGACGCGCGCACCCGCTCGCCGCTGGGCGGCTGGCGCAACCTGCCGTCCCAGCCGCAGACGAAGCGCTACGCGGCGGCGGGCGAGGAGACGGAGGTCCGCTACCACCACACCCGGACCGGCCTCACGGCCGAGGGGGTGCAGGTGGTGCACGCCGACCCCGGCCTGGTCGTCCTGGAGATCGACGGCGTACGGCGCCGCTTCGAGGTCGCCCGCTATGGCGACCGCGTGCACGTCAACGACGCCGCCCTCACCGCGCTGCCCCGCTTCCCCGACCCGGAGGCCCAGCACGCCCCCGGCTCCCTGCTCGCGCCGATGCCCGGCACGGTCGTCAAGCTCGCGGACGGTCTTGTCACCGGATCGAGTGTCCGGGCCGGTGAACCGCTGCTGTGGCTCGAAGCGATGAAGATGCAGCACGTCATTGCGGCCCCGGTGGAGGGCACGGTGACGGCGCTGCCGGTGACGACAGGACAGCAGGTGAGGGTCGGCACCCTGCTGGCAGTGGTGCAGCAGACCTAGGGGCCGCGGGGCGCCACCTCGTGCGGCTCCGCCGCGTGGGCGCGACCGGCCATGACGAACCCGCAGACGAAGGAGCCACATTGAGCACGCTGATCGAATCCGACGAGCACAAGGCACTCCGCGCGGCGGTCTCGTCCTTCGCCCGGAGCCACGCCCACGACACCGACTCCGAGCGGAGCGGCCTCTGGCAGGAAGCCGCCAAGCTCGGCTACATCGGCGTCAACCTGCCGGAGGCGTACGGCGGCGGAGGCGGCGGCATCGCCGAGCTCTCCCTGATCCTCGAGGAGCTCGGCGCAGCCGGCGCCCCGCTGCTGATGATGATCGTCTCCCCGGCGATCTGCGGCACGGTCATCGCCCGCTTCGGCACCGAGGCCCAGAAGCGGGAGTGGCTGCCCGCCCTGGCCGACGGCAGCCGCCTCATGGCCTTCGGCATCACCGAACCCGACGCGGGCTCCAACAGCCACCGCATCACCACCACCGCCCGCCGCGACCCCGCGAGCGGCGACTGGCTGCTGACCGGCCGCAAGGTCTTCGTCTCCGGCGTCGACATCGCCGACGCCACCCTGATCGTCGGCCGCACCGAGGACGCCCGCACCGGCAGCCTCAAGCCCTGCCTGTTCATCGTCCCGCGCGATGCCGAAGGCTTCTCCCGTCGCCGCATCGACATGGAACTGAACAGTGTGGAGAAGCAGTTCGAGCTCGCCCTCGACGAGGTGCGGCTCCCGGCGCAGGCGCTCGTCGGCGACGAGGACGCGGGCCTGCTCCAGCTCTTCGCCGGACTCAACCCCGAGCGCATCATGACGGCCGCCTTCGCGATCGGCATGGGCCGCCACGCCCTGTCCAAGGCGATCGAGTACGCGCGCGACCGCACCGTCTGGAAGAGCCCGATCGGCGCCCACCAGGCGATCGCGCACCCCCTCGCGCAGGCCCACATCGACCTGGAACTGGCCCGCCTGATGATGCAGAAGGCGGCCCAGCTGTACGACGCGGGGGACGACGTCGGCGCGGGCGAGGCCGCCAACATGGCCAAGTACGCGGCCGGGGAGGCCTGTGTGAAGGCCGTCGACCAGTCGGTGCACACCCTCGGCGGCAACGGCCTCACGCGCGAGTTCGGCCTCGCCAAGCTGATAACCGCCTCCCGCGTGGCTCGTATCGCCCCGGTGAGCCGGGAGATGATTCTCAACTACGTCTCCCACCAGACCCTGGGCCTGCCCAAGTCGTACTGACCGCAGCCGGCAACCGTCGTGTCCGGCGCGCGAGGAGGAACCATGTTCCGCAGCGAGTTCGCAGACGTCCCGCCCGTAGAACTCCCCATCCACGACGCCGTGCTGGGCCGAGCCGCGGAGTTCGGCGAACTGCCGGCGCTCGTCGACGGCACGGACGGCACCACCCTCACGTACGACCAGGTGGACCGGTTCCACCGGCGGGTCGCCGCCGCATTCGCCGAGGCCGGGGTCCGCAAGGGCGACGTACTGGCCCTGCACAGCCCCAATACCGTCGCCTTCCCGCTCGCGTTCTACGCGGCCACGCGCGCGGGCGCCACGGTCACCACCGTGCACCCGCTCGCCACCGCCGAGGAGTTCGCCAAACAGCTCGACGACTCCGCCGCCCGCTGGATCGTCACCGTCTCCCCGCTGCTCCAGACGGCCCGGCGGGCGGCCGAACTCGCGGGCGGCGTCGAGGAGATCTTCGTCTGCGACACCGCCGCCGGGCACCGCTCGCTCGTCGACATGCTCGCCTCGGCGGCCCCCGAACCGCGGGTGGACATCGACCCGGTGGAAGACGTGGCGGTCCTGCCGTACTCCTCCGGTACCACCGGCGTCCCCAAGGGCGTGATGCTCACCCACCGGCAGATCGCCACCAACCTCGCCCAGCTCCGGCCGGCGATGTCCGCGGGGCCCGGCGACCGCATCCTCGCGGTGCTGCCCTTCTTCCACATCTACGGCCTGACCGCCCTGATGAACGCGCCCCTGAGGGAGGGTGCCACCGTCGTGGTGCTGCCCCGCTTCGACCTGGAGACCTTCCTCGCGGCCATCCAGAACCACCGCATCACCGGCCTGTACGTGGCACCGCCGATCGTCCTGGCCCTCGCCAAGCACCCGGCGGTCACCCGGTACGACCTGTCGTCCCTGCGGTACGTCGTCAGCGCGGCCGCGCCCCTGGACGCCGCCCTCGCCGCCGCCTGCGCCGAGCGCCTGAACCTGCCGCCGGTCGGCCAGGCCTACGGCATGACGGAACTGTCCCCGGGCACCCATGTCGTCCCGCTCGACGTCATGCGGGACGCCCCCGCCGGCACCGTCGGCAAGCTGATCGCCGGCACCGAGATGCGGATCGTCTCCCTCGACGACCCCGACAAGGACCTCGACGTCGGTGAGTCCGGCGAGATCCTCATCCGGGGGCCGCAGATCATGAAGGGCTACCTGGGACGCCCCGACGCCACCGCCGACATGATCGACGGCGACGGCTGGCTGCACACCGGCGACGTCGGGCGGGTCGACGCGGACGGCTGGCTGTTCGTCGTCGACCGGGTCAAGGAACTGATCAAGTACAAGGGATTCCAGGTGGCCCCCGCCGAACTCGAGGCCCTCCTGCTCACCCACCCCGGCATAGCGGACGCGGCCGTCATCGGCGTCTACAACGACGACGGCAACGAGGTCCCGCACGCGTACGTGGTCCGGCAGCCCACGTCACCCGAGCTCGCCGGAGGAGAGATCGCGATGTACGTCGCCGAGCGGGTCGCCCCCTACAAGCGCGTCCGCCAGGTCACCTTCATCGACGCCGTGCCCCGCGCCGCCTCCGGCAAGATCCTGCGCCGTCAACTGAGGGAGCGTGCATGACGACCGCCCTGGTCGGCCGGACCCGCGTCCGAGGGGTCGAGACCCTCAGCCTCGACTCGCCCACCACCCGCAACGCCCTCTCGCGCGCCCTCGTGAGCGAACTGACGGACGCGCTCGGGAGCTGCGACAAGGACGACGACGTACGCGCCGTCGTCCTCACCCACACCGGCAACACCTTCAGCGCGGGCGCCGACCTGAAGGACCCCCCGCCGCCCCACGCGGTGCCCGCGCTGCTTCAGCGGATCCTCGAACTGCGCAAGCCCGTGGTGGCCCGGGTGGCCGGGCATGTGCGGGCGGGCGGGCTGGGCGTGCTCGGCGCCTGCGACATCGCGCTCGCCTCCGGGACGGCGACCTTCGCGTTCACGGAGGTGCGCATCGGAGTCGCGCCCGCCGTCATCTCGCTGCCGCTGATGCCCCGCGTCGACCCGCGCGCCCTCGCCCGCTACTGCCTCACCGGCGAGACCTTCGGCGCGGCCGAGGCGGCCCGGATCGGCCTCGTCACCCTCTCGGCCGGCGACGGCGACCTGGACGAGGCCCTGGCACCCGTCCTCGACGGCCTGCGCCGGGCCGCGCCCACGGCCCTGGCCGGGACGAAGGAGTTGCTCACGGCTAAGGTGCTGAAGGCCCTCGTCGAGGACGCGGGCGAGATGACCAGGCTCTCGGCCTCGTTGTTCGCCGGCCCCGACGCCCGCGAGGGAATGACGGCCTTCCTCGAACGACGGGATCCTCCATGGGTGTTGTGACCACGGACGACCGTGCTCCGGGCGACCGCGGGCCGGGCGACCGCGGGCCGGGTGATCGGGTGCCCAAGCAGGACCGCAGCCGGGCCACCCGGCAGCGGCTCCTGGCGGCCGCCGTGGCCTGCCTCGCCGAACGCGGCTGGGCGGGCTCCACGGTCTCCGTCGTCGCGGAACGCGCGGGCGTCTCCCGAGGGGCCGCCCAGCACCACTTCCCCACCCGCGAGGACCTCTTCACCGCGGCCGTCGAGTACGTCGCCGAGGAACGCTCGGACGCGCTGCGCGCGCTGTTCCCGCAGGGCGCGACGGGCGACCGGCGCGCGGTCGTCACCGCCCTCGTGGGCCTCTACACCGGCCCCCTCTTCCGGGCCGCCCTGCACCTGTGGGTGGCCGCCTCCAACGAGGAGCAGCTGCGCTCGCGCGTGACCGAGCTGGAGGCCCGCGTGGGCCGCGAGAGCCACCGCATAGCCGTCGAGCTCCTGGGTGCCGACGAGTCCGCGCCCGGCGTCCGCGAGACCGTCCAGGGCCTGCTGGACATGGCCCGCGGCCTCGGCCTCGCCAACCTCCTCACCGACGACGGGGGGCGCCGCGAGCGCGTCGTGGCGCAGTGGGCGGGACTGCTGGACGACGCACTCGGCTGATCCCGCCGCCGACGGCGCGGCCCGGCAGTCACCTGGCTTCCTGCCGCCCGACCCGACTGTCGGTGGCCGCGGTTACCGTGCGGGGATGGGGGACACCTTTCAGACGATCGTCGATCTCGACGCGGGCCCGCAGGACGCGCCGCGCCTCGCGGCGCGTGTGGTCGACCGGCTCGTGGCCGAGGGCATCCTGCTCCCCGAGGCGAAGCCGGGCTGGGCCCTGGGCAACGGGCCGGCCCATCCGCCCGGCCCGAACTGGCACACCGCGGTCGCCGACGCCCGCTGGGGCTCGCCGGAGGGCGTCGCCGTGTACGCCGAGCACCACATCTTCTGGAGCAACTTCCACCACCGCCCCGGCCCGACGGTGGTGATCTGCACGCGCTGCGGTGAGGCCACCGAGGTGCGGGAAGACCTCACGGAGCGCTTCAGCGAGGCCACCGAGGCCTGGTACGAGACGGGCGGCGCCGCCGTCGACTGCCCCGGCTGCGCCCGGTCCGTCGACCTGTCCGGCTGGCGGTGGGCCGACGACTCCCTCGCCTTCGCCCACCTCGGCTTCGAGTTCTGGAACTGGCCGGAGCTCAGCGAGGAGTTCCGCGCCCGCGTGTCCGGGCTCGTGGACGGACACAGAACGGCGTTCCTGCCGGGCAAGATCTGAGTGCCCGGCTCAGACGGTCCCGGCAGGGGCTGAGCCCAGACGGTCCCGTCAGGGGCTGAGCCGCTCCACCCGCCAGCTCCCGTCCGCCTCCGCCACGTACCGCAGCCGGTCGTGCAGCCGGTTCAGGCGGCCCTGCCAGAACTCCACCGACTGGGGAGCCACCCGGAAACCGCCCCAGTGCGGCGGCACCGGCACCTGCTCGCCCTCCGGGTAGCGGGCCGCCAGCTCGGCGTAGGAGGCGTCGAGATCGGCGCGGGTGGCGATCACCGAGGACTGCGCGCTGGCCCAGGCCCCCAGCTGGGAACCGTGCGGCCGGGTCCGGAAGTACGCGGCGGTCTCGTCGCGCCCGGTGCGCCGTGCCACGCCCCGCACGATGACCTGCCGGGCCATCGGATGCCAGGGGAAGAGCAGCGAGACGTACGGGTTCTCGGCGAGGTCGCGGGCCTTGCGGGAGTCGTAGTTGGTGTAGAAGACGAAGCCCTGCTCGTCGAAGTGCTTCAGCAGCACCGTGCGGGAGCCGGGCCGGCCCTCGGCGTCCGCGGTGGAGACGACCATGGCGTTCGGCTCGAAGAGATGGGCCTCGACGGCCGCGTCCTTGAACCAGCGGGCGAACTGCTCCACGGGTGTGGCGGCCAGTTCGGCCTCGGAGAGCCCCTCGGCCCGGTACTGCTTGCGCATGGCGGCGGGATCGGGGACGGGGCCGGGGGAGACGGCGTCTGCGTCGGTCACGTGGTCATCTTGCCGTATGGCCCACCGCCGCAGACCGACCCACCAAAGGTGGCACTGAGTGCCACCGACCACTCCCCAAGGGTGGCACTCGGGGATATGGTGCAGAGGCACCCGTCGCCGCCGTACCGCCCCGGTGGGGTGCCGGTCGGGTGACCGACGGCCGCACGGGGCATCAGTGGAGTACCGCCCAGGACCGCGAGTCTTCGCACCGAGGTGCACAGGACCGTGGAACCGCCGGCGCCGCCCGTCGTACACCCGCTGTCCCCCACGACCGACGCAGCCGCCCCACCCCCAGCCCCCGCCCCGCACATCCCGCCCCACACCCTTTGTTCCGCACCTTCCGTCCCGCACATCCCGTCGCACACATCACGAGGAGCCGCCCGATGTCCGACTTCGTACCCGGACTCGAAGGAGTCGTCGCGTTCGAGACGGAGATCGCCGAACCCGACAAGGAGGGCGGCGCCCTGCGGTACCGGGGCGTCGACATCGAGGACCTGGTCGGTCACGTCTCTTTCGGTAACGTCTGGGGCCTGCTCGTCGACGGCGCCTTCAACCCCGGCCTGCCGCCCGCCGAGCCGTTCCCGATCCCCGTCCACTCCGGTGACATCCGCGTCGACGTGCAGTCCGCGCTCGCCATGCTCGCGCCCGTCTGGGGCCTGAAGCCCCTCCTCGACATCGATGCCGAGCAGGCCCGCGCGGACCTCGCCCGCGCCGCCGTCATGGCCCTCTCCTACGTCGCCCAGTCCGCGCGCGGTCAGGGCCGGCCGATGGTCCCGCAGCGGGAGATCGACAAGGCGCAGTCCGTCGTCGAGCGGTTCATGATCCGCTGGCGTGGCGAGCCGGACCCCAAGCACGTGGCCGCGGTCGACGCCTACTGGACGTCGGCCGCCGAACACGGCATGAACGCGTCCACGTTCACGGCCCGCGTGATCGCCTCCACGGGCGCCGACGTCGCCGCCGCCCTGTCCGGCGCCGTGGGCGCCATGTCGGGCCCGCTGCACGGCGGCGCCCCCTCCCGCGTCCTCGGCATGATCGAGGAGATCGAGCGGACCGGGGACGCCGAGGCGTACGTCAAGCGGGCCCTCGACAAGGGCGAGCGGCTCATGGGCTTCGGCCACCGCGTCTACCGCGCCGAGGACCCACGCGCGCGTGTGCTGCGCCGTACGGCCCGCGAGCTGGGCGCGCCCCGCTTCGAGATCGCCGAAGCCCTGGAGAAGGCGGCCCTCGCGGAACTGCACGCCCGCCGCCCCGACCGGGTCCTGGCGACGAACGTCGAGTTCTGGGCGGCCATCATCCTGGACTTCGCCGAGGTCCCGGCGCACATGTTCACCTCGATGTTCACCTGCGCCCGCACGGCGGGCTGGTCGGCGCACATCCTGGAGCAGAAGCGCACCGGCCGCCTGGTCCGCCCGTCGGCCCGCTACATCGGCCCGGGCTCCCGCGACCCTCGGGAGATCGAGGGCTACGGGGACATCAGCGGCTAGGCCGGGCCGCCCGGGCCGACCGCCGAAACGCGGCGTCACGGTCGGCATCCACAGGCCGTCACACGCGGCACCCACGCGGTGTCACACGCGGCGTCACGCGGGGCTGAGCAGCTCCGCGTGATGCCGTTCGGCCACCAGCGGGTGGGCCCGCAGCTTGCCCTTCAGCTCGTTGAAGCCGTACTCGGCGAAGAGCGGGTTGGCCGGGTCGTCGGTGACGCCGGGCGCGGCGGAGGCGTGCGGGAAGGGCAGCGGCTCGACGCGGGCGTCCAGACGGGGGTTGTAGAAGAAGGGCACGGAGAACCGTTCGACGGCGCTCGGCGGCGAGACGACCCGGTGGTTGGTGGCCACGAGATACCCGTCGGTCGCCACCTCCAGCAGCTCACCCAGGTTGACGACGAAGGCGCCCGGCAGCGGCGGGACGTCATGGAACAGCCCGTCCGCGCGCTGCACCTGGAGCCCGCCGACCTGGTCCTGCAGCAGCAGCGTCAGAAACCCGTAGTCCTTGTGCGCCCCGACGCCCTGACCGGCACGGTCGCCCGCGCTTCCCGGGTACCGCACGAGCTTCAGATGCGGATGCGCCCGCTCACCGAACGCATGGTCGTAGAAGTCGACGGGCGCCCCGATCGAGGCGAGCAGCTCGTGCAGCAGCTTCTCGGCGACGGCGCTCAGCCGCGCGATCCACGCGAGCGCGGCGGTCCGCAGCGCGGGCAGCCCGGCGGGCCACTGGTTGGGCCCCTCCAGCCACCAGTAGGCGGGCTCGTCGGACCCGGGTGTCCGGGCGGGCCGCTCGGCCCCTATGTCGAGCTGGTCCCGCCAGTCCTGCCGCCCGCCGGTCCGCTCGTCGCCGGTCCGGGTGTAGCCGCGGAAGTGCGGCGAGTTCACGTTGTCGATGGCGAGCCGCTCGGCCTCGGGCAGCGCGAAGAAGGCCCGCATGGCGGACAGCAGCTCGCCGGTCTCCCGCTCACCGACCCCGTGCCCGACCAGTTGGAAGAACCCCACGTCGTGCGCGGCACTGTGCAGCTGCGCGTGCAGCAGCGCCCGCGCCTGGGGACCGCGGTCGGCGGCGGAGAGATCGATGATCGGCAGTTGCTGGTACGACGGGTTCGTCATGGTACGTCCGCAGGTGTACGGGGCCCGGCCGCCGCCGTGGGTGGGGCGGCGCACGGGTGCCAAGTGGGCAAGAGGGAGGGGGAACGCAGGCGGATGTGAACCGCGGAAGGGGCTGGAAGCTCAGAGGGAGCGTCGACAGCCCATGCTCGTGACGCGGACGTAGTCCACGTGGCGGCGTCGAACGAGCGCAAGCATGCGGCCAGGGTACTGCCTGACGAAAGATCCGTACGTGGCGCGGATCACGCCCCGCAAACCCTGCGGACGGTGGGCCCTACGGACGGAGGGCCCTGAGGCCGGAGGGCCGGAGGCGCGGAGGTCCGGCGGAAGGACGAAGGCCGGAGGCCGGAGGATGGCCGGCGGAAGGACGAGGCCGGGGGAGCGGAGGCCGGAAACGCAGGCGACGGGGGAGCGAAGGCCGGAAACGCAGGCGACCCGCGAGTCTGGTCCTCGCTCAGGAGGGCCGGCCGGACGTACCGGCGACTCGCGGGTCGGGTGACTGCGTTGAACTGGCCGGCTGCGCGCAACTCACACACGCCGGTCCGGCACCGCACTCAGTGGGCGACGGGCCACTAGCCCGCAGCCACCTCCGACGTCCGATGTGCATACATGCTTCGGACCACCTCCTTTCCTTCGGTACGGAACACACTAGGAACCCGTCTCCGGTCGCTCAAGTGTTTTTCTGGGATGTTGACTCGGCGGACCGGGAGGCGATTCCCTGCTCGCGTGACCGATCTTCGTCTGCGCACAGAGGTCGTGGCCGGTGAGGCCGCGTTGGAACAGGTGGCGGCACGTCCACAACACGATCGTGCCGCCGGTCGCGATGTCGCTGGACGAGGTGCGCGAGCGCGCGGGCCGCTACCGGCTGGAGAACGCCTACGTCGGTGACGTCCTCGTCGGCTGCTCGACCGTGCGGCCGCCCGAGGGCGGGCAGGCGGTGGCGACGGTCATCGCGCGCGTGCTGCCCGCCTACCGGGGACGGGGCCACGGCGCCGCCCTGTACGACCACGCTCTCGCCCACGCGCGCGTGCTGGGCGCCCGGGTGGTCGAGACGTGCGTGCTGGCCGTCAACGAGGACGGCCTGCGGTTCGCGCGGGCACGCGGTTTCGTCGAGGTCGAGCGGTACGTGCTCGACGGCGGGACGGCGGAATGGGTCGACCTGCGGCTCCTGCCCCGCGATGACCAGGGCGCGGAGCACGATTCCTCTGCAATCTTGCGGGAACCATATGTGGGCTGCGTCACGTTCGAGTTGAATGAGGGCAAGTGAGCGAACCTGCAGGGGGTCCAGGTGAGTGCTTCCCGACGTAGTGGGACCACCGACGAGCTGGGGCCGGACGAGCCCGAGCGGTCGGGCGGCGACGGCCCCACGCCCCCGGAAGGCGCGGAGCCGGCGGTCGGCCCGGTCGGCCCGGACGGCACCGATCTGCTCGCCGCGCTGCTCGACGGCATGGACGCGGCGCTCTGCGCGTTCGACGGCGACGGCCTCGTCACCCACTGGAACCGCGAGGCCGAGCGCATCCTCGGCTGGACCGCCGCCGAGGCGGTCGGCCGGCACGGCTTCGCGGGATGGGCCGTGCGCGAGGCCGACGCCGAGGACATCGAGGGGCGGCTGATGTCCGCCATGCACGCGCCGGGCCGCCAGGTCCACGAGTTCGCGCTGCTGACCAAGGACGGCGGCCGGGTCCTCGTGCGCAGCCAGTCCGCCGCCGTGCGCGGGCCCGACGGCAAGCCCGCGGGACTGTACTTCGCGTTCAGTGAGGTGCACGCCCAGATCGACCTGGAGCGCTCCATCGCGCTCAGCGAGGCCCTCTTCGACGACGCCTCCTGGGGAGTCGTCCTGGTCGACGCCGACCTGCGCCCCGCCGTCGTGAACGCGCACGCCGCCCGCGCGCTCGGCACGGGCCGTACGGCCGCCCTGGGCCGCCCCCTGGGCGATCTGCTCACCCGGGGCGTCGAGGAGCTGGAGAACGCGCTGACGCACGTCCTCGCCGAGGGCGCTCCGCCGGCCCCCGCCGAGCTGTGGGTCGGGGTGCGCACCCCGGAGGGCGAGAAGCGGCGCTGCTGGCGCAGCGGCTTCCTGCGGCTCGCCTCGCCGCTCGCCGAGGAGCCGGTGCCCCTCGGGGTCGGCTGGATCTTCCAGGACGTCACCGAGGCCAAGCAGGGCGAGCAGGAGGCCTCGCTGCTGCGCTTCCGCGCCAACCAGCTGCACCGGGCCGCCCGCGCGGCCGCCGAGTGCGAGGACCCCGCCGAGGCGGCCACCGTGCACCTCGACTTCGCGCTCGCCGGCTTCGCCGACCACGCCCTGGTCGACCGGGTGATGGGCGGCGCCCCGGCCGACCACGAGGGGGTAGGGCCGCAGCGGCTGACGCGGGTCGCGGCCACCCCGTCGGGCGGGCCGGGCCCCAGCGCGCTCACCGGACACACGGGCCTGCCGGTGCGCTACGGCGAGTCGCACCCGGCGCTCCAGTGCGTGGCACGGGCGGGTTCGGTGCGGGCCGGGGTGGGCTCCGCGCCGGCCGACGAGGCACGGGAGTGGGCCCGGGCGCGCCTGTGGCCCGACGACACGGTGCACGCCCTGTGCGCGGTGCTGCGCAGCCGGGGCAGCACCCTGGGGGTCGTGACGTTCCTGCGCGGCGGTGGCCGTACGGCCTTCGAGCGTTCCGACGCGATCTACGCCGAGGATGTCGCCGTCCGGATAGCCGCGGCGCTGGACCTCGCCGATCTGACCGGGGCGGCCGACGCGGCGGGCCGGGGCGAAGGCGCCTGACCCGCGCGGTCGCCTGGTTCGTCGGTCGCGCGGTCTCCCGGTCGGTCGGTCCGCCGTCGCGCCGCCGGGTGGCGGTGGCGCCCGTTCAGCGGCGGTAGAAGATCCGTTCCCGGTACTCCTCCATGATCCGCCCGTTCCAGTCGTGGCCGCCGTCGACGTTGCCGGAGCGCAGCAGCGGGGGCTCGATGCCGCGCTCGGCGAGGACACCGGCCGCGGTGGCCATCACGGCCTGGAGGAGGGCCGAGGTGACGACCGTGGAGGCGGGGGCGAAGGGCGCGGGGACGGTGTCGAGGGTGAGCTCGGCGTCGCCGACCGCGATCTTCGAGTCGAGGACGACGTCGCAGTGGTCCTTCAGGAAGGTTCCCGAGGCGTGCCGGGACGTCGTCTCCGAGGCGTAGGCCACCGACGTCAGGCCGATCACCCGGACGCCCAGGGAGCGGGCCTTCTGCGCCATCTCCACGGGCAGGGCGTTGCGGCCGGACAGGGAGACGATGACGAGGGCGTCACCCGCGCGCAGGGGCGAGGTCTCCAGGACGGCGCCGGCAAGGCCGTCGACGCGCTCCAGGGCGGAGCCGAGGGTGGCGGGCGTGACATCCACGCCGACGACTCCCGGGACCGCGAGCAGGTTCATCAGGGCGAGGCCACCCGCGCGGTAGACGATGTCCTGGGCGGCGAGGGAGGAGTGACCGGCGCCGAAGGCGAAGAGGCGGCCGCCTGCGGCGACGGTGTCGGCGAGGAGCGTGCCGGCGGCCTCGACGGTGTCGGCCTCCTCGTCGCGGGCTCGCTGGAGCAGGGCGATCGCGGCGTCGAAGAACTGGGCGGCGAGCTTGCGGTCGCTCATCCGAAGGGCCCCTTTGCCTCAGCGGGTGTCCGTGTCGCGGATCACCGTGCGGTCTGGACCAGTGCGCTGTCAATACGCCCGGTGACGGTGGGGCGGCCGGGGTGCCGGCCCGCCTCGCGGCGGGGATGCGCGCCACGATGTAACCGCCTCGTTTCAACGGCGCGGCACGCTTGTCAGTGGTATCCGGCAGAATTGAGTCCAGGGCCAGCGCACGCGCCGGAGAGCCGTTCAGCCTTCGGCAGAGCCAGCAGAGCTAATCGAGGGGCACACATGTCCGGACTGATCGACACCACGGAGATGTATCTCCGCACCATCCTCGAGCTGGAAGAGGAAGGCGTGGTGCCCATGCGTGCCCGGATCGCCGAACGCCTCGACCAGAGCGGGCCGACGGTCAGCCAGACGGTGGCGCGCATGGAGCGCGACGGTCTGGTCTCCGTGGCCAGCGACCGGCACCTGGAGCTCACCGACGAGGGCCGCCGGCTCGCCACGCGCGTGATGCGCAAGCACCGCCTCGCCGAGTGTCTCCTCGTCGACGTGATCGGCCTGGAGTGGGAGCAGGTGCACGCCGAGGCCTGTCGCTGGGAGCACGTGATGAGCGAGGCCGTCGAGCGGCGCGTGCTGGAGCTGCTGCGGCACCCGACCGAGTCGCCGTACGGCAACCCGATCCCGGGCCTGGAGGAGCTGGGCGAGAAGGACGGCGCCGACCCGTTCCTGGACGAGGGCATGGTCTCGCTGGCCGACCTCGACCCGGGTCTGGAGGGCAAGACGGTCGTCGTGCGCCGGATCGGCGAGCCGATCCAGACGGACGCGCAACTGATGTACACGTTGCGTCGCGCGGGCGTGCAGCCCGGTTCGGTGGTGAGCGTCACGGAGTCGGCGGGCGGTGTCCTGGTGGGCAGCGGCGGCGAGGCGGCCGAGCTGGAGTCGGACGTCGCGTCCCACGTGTTCGTCGCGAAGCGCTGAGCTCCGGCGGGGCGGGCACGGGACGTCGTCGGGGCGACCGCCGGCCGTCGCCGAAACGCTGAGCTTTGTTCAACTCCTGGGGAGCGTGGGGAAGTTGGGGTGCTCCGTCGATCTCGTCGAATCGCAGATTCCCTGTGTCGAATCGCAGCGCTCCGGCGCTTCACGTGCCAGGCTGTCGCGTGGGGCATATGACCTGAGGGGGGCCGGATGCCGTGCCGCGGAGCAGTGGAGAGCCCCGGTGCCGTAAGGCACCGGGGCCTGTCCTCCCCTGTACTGACCCGGAGCCCCGAGCTCTCAGGGTCATTCCCCTCGGACCGATTTCCCCGAGCGGTCCGCCTCCCGCTGAAGGTCTCCCCTCGGCAGCGGCGATCATTCCTTGAGTGGGGTCACTCGATTGAGGGGTGTTGTGCGCGGAGAGTGCATTTCTCGAAAGGCCATTCGATAGCCTGCGGGTGATTGAAGGCAGTACGAAGGCATCGGAAGCGCAGCGGTATGACGGCTAGGGGGTGCCAGGACCTATGGCGCGACGCATCGACGTGACCGGGGCGGGCGGCGTACGCCTGGCGGCCTGGGAGTTCGGTGACCCGCCCAAGGGCGACCCGGCGAAAGCGGTGGCGGAGCCGGTGATTCCGGCCCAGTCCGTAGGGAAGCGGGAGGGGGGCCGGGGTGCCGAGCCCCTCGAGAACGGCGCCGGAAGCAGGCCGGGCGTCCTGTTACTGCACGGTCTGATGGGCCGGGCCTCGCACTGGTCGTCCACCGCCCGCTGGCTCTCCGAGCGGCACCGCGCGGTCGCCCTCGACCAGCGCGGTCACGGCCAGAGCGCGAAGCTGCCCGAGGCCGCCTTCACCCGCGAGGCCTATGTCGAGGACGCGGAGGCCGCCCTGGAGCAGCTCGGCCTCGCCCCGGCCGTCCTCATCGGCCACGCCATGGGCGCGCTCACCGCGTGGCAGCTCGCCGCCAAGCGCCCCGACCTGGTGCAGGGTCTGATCGTCTGCGACATGCGGGCCTCCGCGCTGGGCGCGGCCTCGCAGCGCGAGTGGGGCGACTGGTTCAAGTCCTGGCCTGCCCCCTTCGCCACGCTCGCCGACGTCCGCAAGTGGTTCGGCGAGGACGACCCGTGGGTGGAGCGCCCGAACCCGTCCCGGGGCGAGTTCTACGCCGAGGTGATGCACGAGTCGCCGGACGGCTGGCGTCCCGTCTTCGAGCCCGAGCAGATGCTCAAGTCCCGCGAGACCTGGGTCTACGACGCGCACTGGGAGGAGCTCACCCAGGTCCAGTGCCCGGCGCTGGTGGTGCGCGGCCTGGACGGCGAGCTCGGCCGTGCCGAGGCCCAGGAGATGGTGCGGGTCCTGCCACGCGGCGCGTACGCGGAGGTCGCCGACGCCGGGCACCTCGTGCACTACGACCAGCCGGAGGGATGGCGCACGGCGATCGAACCGTTCCTCGACGCCGTACTCACTCCCGAAGCCTCCTGAACCCCCTGAGCCCCCTGAGGCCCACGGAGAGCCCCACGGGCCCCCGAGGTCCCGGGGCGGGCCCCCTTGCCCCCTCACGGCCCGCTCAGGCCCTCTCCCACCCCCGCCGAAGCCCTCCCGAGGCACGCGGTCCGGTCGCCCGCGGACGTCGGGCGGTCGCGGGCGACCGGACCGGCGGTCGGGCGATCGCGCGGTGGGGCGGTCAGCCCTTGCTCACCGCCGTCAGGATCTCCGGGAGGCGCGTCGCCGTCCGGGGAGCGGCCAGACGCAGTCCCAGCAGCGTGATCGCCGCGCCGTACACCGCGCCCCCCGGCAGCAGCAGCCAGGTCCAGGAATCCCCGCCCTCGGTGACGTGCAGCCAGATCGTCACCGCGATGACGGGCGCGCACAGCAGGGCGGCCGAGACCATCCCGCCGAAGATCGCGATCCAGGCGAGACCGGCCTGGCCGGGGGCGACGTTCTTGTAGCCCTCCTGCGGGATCGAGTAGGGAAAGCGGGCCGAGGTCCAGGCACCCGTCGCCAGCATCGCGCCGAGCAGCGCGAGCGACAGCCCCAGCGCCTCGGGCAGCTTCGACCAGTCGCCGAGCATCGCCGTCGTCAGCACGGTCACCAGCGTCGCGTACGGCAGGGTGATCAGCAGCAGGGCCAGCGCCCGGGCGCGCAGCTCGACGTATGCGTCCCGGCGCGAGGAGATCGTCATCGCGACCATCCAGAACGCGGACGTGTCCTGCCCGAACTGGTTGTACATCTGGATGCCGAGCATCCCGGCGGCGAAGCAGGCGAAGTAGATCGAGCCGGTGCCCTGCAGGGCGTTGAAGACCGGCACGATCAGCCCGATGGCCAGCGAGGTCACCCAGGCCGCCTTCGTCTTCGGGTCGCGCCAGATGTAGCGCAGACCGCGCTCCATCACGGTGCCGGTGCGCCCGCCCGGCAGCAGCCGCCCGAGCCCCGCCGAGCTCCGCCGTTTCCGCGCGGCCGGCTCGGCCGCCTGGAGGGTGGAGCCGTCGGGCGAGATCATCAGCCGGGTCAGGCTCCGCGTCCACACCCGCACCAGCAGCACCAGAGCGCCCGCGCTGACGGCGATCTGCGCGGCGGCCGTCCCGTACGCGCCCTCGCTCACCGAGTCCACCGCGCCGATCGCCGAGGCGGGCGGCAGCCAGCGCAGCACGTCCGCCGCCGGATCGAGCTGCCCGAGACCGGACGTCCCGAGCCGCTGCGCCCCGAAGTTGACGACCTGCGCCCCGATCGCGATGACCAGCCCGCTCAGCACCGCGAGATCGCGTCCCTTACGGCTGGTCAGCAGCCGGATGTTGGCGGCGGCCACGGCCCGGGCGAGCGCCACGCACACCAGCAGCCCGAGGGCGACGGCGAGCACGCCTACCGTCCACGCGGCGGCCCCGTGCGCCACGGACACCACCGACCCCACCAGCATCAGCAGCGTGAACAGCGGCCCGATGCCCACCAGGGAAGCCGCGAGCAGCGCCCGCACCAGCGGCCGGGGCCGCAGCGGCAGCATCACCAGCCGGGTCGGGTCCAGGGTCTCGTCACCGCTGGGGAAGAACAGCGGCATCACCGCCCAGCCCAGCCCCAGCACCGCCGCGAGCAGCACCACCAGCGACACCGCGTGGTCGTGCCCGCGCAACGCGATCAGTCCGAGCAGCTGAAGCGCGGCGAACAGCAGCGTGACGACGGCCGAGGCGACGTACGCGGCCCGCCGCCCACCCGACTGCCGCAGCCCGTTGCGCAGCAGCGACAGCTTCAGCCGTACGACGGTGGGGACGAGGCCCGGTGGGGAGGTCGGCTCGCTCACCGGGCCGCCCCGCCGCCCAGCCAGTCGAGGTCGGAACCGGTGTCCCGCCCGTGCGCCCCGACGAGTTCGAGGAACGCCTGCTGCAAGGAGGGAGCCGAACCCCGCACCTCCTCCAGCGTCCCGTGCGCCCGGATCCGCCCCGCCGCCAGCACCGCCACCCAGTCGCACAGCGACTCGACGAGCTCCATGACATGGGAGGAGAAGACGACCGTCGCCCCGGACGCGGTGTACCGCTCCAGCACTCCCCGGATGATCTGCGCGGACACCGGGTCGACGCCCTCGAACGGCTCGTCGAGGAAGAGCACTTCGGGGTTGTGCAGCAGCGCGGCCGCGAGCCCGATCTTCTTCCGCATGCCGGTCGAGTAGTCGACGACGAGCTTGTGCTGGGCCCCGGCCAGATCGAGGACGTCGAGCAGTTGCGTGGCCCGCTTGTCGACCTCGGCGCCCGGCAGCCCCCGCAACCGCCCGCTGTAGCCGAGAAGTTCACGCCCTGACAGCCGCTCGAACAGCCGTAGCCCTTCCGGCAGCACGCCGATCCGTGCCTTCACCTCGACGGGATCGCGCCACACGTCGTGCCCGACCACCTCGACGGACCCCTGATCGGGCCGCAACAGCCCGGTCACCATCGACAGGGTCGTGGTCTTCCCGGCGCCGTTCGGCCCGACGAGCCCGATGAACTTCCCGGACGGCAGATCGAGATCGATCCCGGCTACGGCGACCTGCTGCCCGAACCGCTTCCAGAGGTTACGCACGCGTACGGACGTCATGCACGAACCCTACGGCGGAGAAAGCGCCCCAGGGGGTCAGCGATCCCGCCCGCAGGCGTAGGCGAGCGGCGAGATCAACTCCTCCGCGTCCGGCAGCCAGCGGTTCGCGGCGGTGGGCCGGCACGCCCACTGCACGGCACCCCGGGACCCGAACCGCGTGGGCGGCGCGGCGACCCACATGCCCTCGCCGAGCGTCAGGAGATCGAGCGCGCCCAGCGACCAGCCCAGCTTGCGCACCAGGTCCGGCACCTTCGCCGCCGCCCCCGGCAGCACGAAGAACTGCATCCGCCGGTCCGGCGTCAACGTGACGGGACCGAGCGTCAACTCCATCCGCTCCATCCGTGCCAGCGCGAGGAACCCGGCCGTCTCCGGAACGGAGATCGCGTCGAACGTACGCCCGGTCGGCAGCAGGATCGAGGCGGTCGGCTGCTTCTGCCACATCCGGCGCGCGACCGTCGCGCTGCCGGTGGCCTGGGTCGCCCAGTCGGGGCGCGCGGGGTGCGCGCCCGGTGCCGCACACGCGCCGTCGCCGCAGGAGCAGCGCTGCAGTCCGTCGACGGGTTCCAGCCAGGTGCCGGGGAACACGTCCCAATGACGTTCCTCGGCGTAGCGAACAGCGGTCTCGAGCAGCGATTCCCCGCGCTGCTTCGGGATTTGAGTGGCTTCGGCGCCCGCGATGGTCTCTTCCACGATGAACACAACTCTAGTCGTCACCAGGGGTTACGCCCGCCACATTGCGCGGGGGAGGAGCATCGATTCCGCGTCCGGGGCGCATGGGAGCACGGGCGGGGGCGCGCGGGAGGAACGGGCGCGGGAGCGGGTAACCAGGTAGAGGGGGGCGGGCGTCCGCCGGTAACCCGGCAATTCTCTGTATTCCTCGGCAAGTCTTGGCAATCCTCACATGCCTCGCATTTTCGCTGCGGCTGTGGGGCATTGATCTTCTCGGCCGGAACTTTTCGGTGGAAGACACGTCAACTCGGTGTGTGGGCGGGCACCCGCCGTCCCGGTCACCGCAGCCACAGGGGGTAGTGCCCATGGCCGCAAGGCCGCTAGTCGCGAGGCAACCGAACGAACGGTTGCAGGCGCTCATCCAGGAGGCGGGGTGCTCGAACGCAGGGCTCGCCCGCCGCGTCAACATGTGCGGCGCCGAGCACGGACTCGACCTGCGCTACGACAAGACGTCCGTGGCCCGTTGGCTGCGCGGACAGCAGCCGCGGGGCCGCGCCCCGGCGATCATCGCCGAGGCGCTGGGCCGCAAGCTCGGCCGTACGGTCACGATCGACGAGATCGGCATGGCCAACGGCAAGAACCTCGCCTCGGGCGTGGGTCTCCAGTTCTCGCCGACGGTACTGGGGGCTATCGAGCAGGTCTGCGAACTGTGGCGCAGTGACGTGGGCCGACGCGACTTCCTCTCCGGTTCGTCGGTGGCCGCCTCCGCGTTGGTCGAGCCGAGCCGCGACTGGCTGATCTCCTCCCCCGACGCGCAGGTGGCGCGGGCGGCCGGCCCCCGGGTGGGCCTCTCCGACGTCGCGGCCGTCAAGGCGATGACCCAGGCGCTGGTCGACCTGGACCACCAGTACGGCAGCGGGCATGTGCGCCCGGTCGTCGTGCACTACCTCAACAGCGTCGTCTCGGGCCTGCTGGCCGGCTCCTACCGGGAGGCGGTGGGCCGGGAACTCTTCGCGGCCGTGGCCCGGTTGACGGAACTGGCCGGCTACATGGCCGTCGACACCGGCCAACCCGGCCTCGCCCAGCGCTACTACATCCAGGCCCTGCGGCTCGCCCAGGCGGCGGGCGACAGGGGGTACGGCGGGTACGTCCTCGCCGCGTCCATGAGCCACCTCGCCGCGCAGCTCGGAAACCCGCGGGAGATCGCGCAGTTGGCGCGCGCCGCGCAGGAAGGGGCGCGGGGACGGGTGACGCCGCGTGCGGAGGCGATGTTCCTCGCGGCAGAGGCACGCGGCCACGCGCTGCTGGGGGACGCGCGCGGGGCGCAGGCGGCGTCCGGGCGGGCGATCTCGGCGCTGGAGGCGGCCGAGCCGTCCGCCGGGGACGACCCCGCGTGGATCGCGCACTTCGACGAGGCCTATCTGGCCGACGAGTTGGCGCACTGCCACCGCGACCTGGGCCAGGCCGAGGCGGCGGCGCGCTGCGCCGAACAGTCCCTGGCCGGGCACCCGGAGAGCCGTGCGCGCCGGCGCGCGATCGGCTACGTCCTGCTGGCCACCGCGCAGGTGCAGCAGCGCGAGATCGAGCAGGCCTGCCACACGGGCCTCAAGGCGGTCGAGCTCCTCGAGACGCTCCGCTCCAACCGGGGCGCGGAGTACCTGGAGGACCTCCAGGTACGGCTGGAACCGTTCCGGGACGAGTCGGTGGTAAGGGAGTTCGGGGCGCGGCTGGAGTTGCAGACCGCGGCGTGAACGGACGGGGCGCCGCCGCGTGAACACGCGGGAAACGGCATGGTCGCGCGGAAGGCGGGACGGATACAGCGCACGGCGCTCCGGATCTGTCACCGAGGTCACTGTCCGACCCGGTGGAGGGAGATCACGTTCTGAGCTGCGTGGCACGGGGTTCCGGGGACCCGGTAGCGTGAGCCGACGATTCCGAAGGTCCCCCATTCGTAGGAGTCCCGGTGACGCAGAGTGGACAGGGCGAGGAGCCCTCGGCGCAACCCGCGCGCGAAGGCATCGTGCTGCCCTCCGACGGTGGGGAACCCCTGCTGCCGGGGATGACGACGAACCCGCCGCGGCCGGTACCCCGCCAGGGACCGCCGTCGGGGCCGCCGTCGGGCCACCCGTCCGACCAGTACGGCGCTCAGCAGCAGTACGGGCAGCAGCAGTACGGCCAGGACGAGTACGGGCAGCAGCAGTACGGGCAACCGGACTACGGGCAGCACGGGCAGCACGGGCAGCAGGCGCCCCAGGGGCAGCCTGAGTACGGGCAGCAGGCGCCGGCGGGTGGACAGACCTGGGGGGACCCCTGGGGTCCCGGCCGGCAGACGCCCGCCCCGGGGCAGCACGGGCCGCAGCAGTCCGCCCAGGGCTGGCCGCTCCCGGCGGACCAGCCGGACGGCCCTGGCCGAACGGACCAGGGACACCAGCACCAGCCTCAGTACTCGCAGCAGCCTCAGTACTCGGAGCAGCAGCAGCAGCCGCAGGCGCAGTGGGACAGCGGGCAGCCGGCCCCGTGGAACGGCGGCACCCCGGCGGGCGCGGGCCCGCTCCCGCCGGAGAGCGCACCGGCGCCGGGCGCACCCCTGCCGCCCGCCGCCCCCGCTTCGATCGACGACGGCGCGACGCAGTACATACCGCCGGTCCCGGCCGACCCGGCCGCCGACGGCCGTGGCCCGTACCCGCCGCAGTTCGCCGGACCCGGCGCCGCCGACGAGGGCGCGACGCAGTACCTGCCGCCCGTCCCCGCCGCCCCCGTCGACGAGGGCGCGACGCAGTACATACCGCCGGTCGCCCCCGGCGCGCTGCCGCCCGAGGTGCCGGCCGAGTCGACCCAGTTCCTGGGCCGTACCCCGCACAACGCACCGGGGCCGATGCCGGCCCCCGGGACGCAGCCCGGCGCGTACTCCGACTCCGAGCCCACGCAGTACATCCCGCCCGTCGCCGCGCAGGGCGAGGGCGACCGGCAGCCGCCCGCCGAGTTCGAGAACCTCTTCCGCAGCGGGCCGGCCACCGACAGCCCGGCAGGATCCACGCAGCAGCTCCCGCGCTTCTCCGAGCCGGACACCCCCGGACGCGGACACGGCGGTCCGGGCGGCCGCGGTGGCGCACCGGGCTACGGCGCCGGGCCCGCGGCCCGTTCCCCGCAGCCCGCCTACACCCCGCCCGGTGACCCGGCGGCGGGTGGGCGGCGCGGGGCGCGTGACGACGGCGGCGGCCGGGGAGGCCGTACCGGCTCGCGGCTGCCGTTGTTCGCGGCGGTCGGCGTGGCGCTCGCGGTCGTCGGCGTCGGCGCGGGCGCGATGCTCGCGGGCGGGGGTGGTGGCGAGGGCGACGACAACCAGACCGTCGCCGCGTCGGCCCCCGCGACCGAGGGGTCCGCGTCGGCGTCCACCGGCGCGGCCGAGCAGCAGGCCGTCGAGCTCGACAAGCTGCTCGCGGACAGCGGCAGCAGCCGGGCCAGCGTGATCAGCGCCGTGGCCGACGTGAAGGCGTGCGGCAATCTCGCCCAGGCCGCCACGGACCTGCGGGACGCGGCGAAGCAGCGCTCCGAACTGGTCACCAGACTGTCCGCGCTGAAGGTCGACCAGCTGCCGGACCACACCGCGCTGACCACGGCCCTCACCAAGGCGTGGCAGGCGTCCGCGTCCGCCGACAACCACTACGCGACCTGGGCCGACCAGGTCGCCGGCAGCAAGAACAAGAGCTGCAAGAAGGGCTCGGCCCGCACCACTTCCGAGACCCAGGCCGGCAACCGCGCGAGCGGCACCGCCAGCGCCCAGAAGACGCAGGCCGCGAAGCTGTGGAACAAGATCGCGCGGACGTACGGCCTGACGGAGCGCCAGCCCACCCAGTTGTAGACGCGGACCGGCCGACGCCGTCGCAGGGGCGGGGTCGGCCCGGTCAGCCGGGTCGACCGGCCCAGCCAGGCCGGCCGGGTGCCCGGGGCGGCCGGATGGGGCGGGTCAGTCGATGTCGGCCTTCTCCAGGGTCTTCGTCACGTCCACGAAGCCCTTCTTGGCGGCCACCAGGCGGCCCTTCTGCACCGCCTGGAGGGTGACGTCGGCGTTGACCAGACGGGGGAAGCCGATGGAGGCGAGCTGGTCGGTGAACTCCCAGCGAAGCGTCGGCGTGAGTCCGCCGGTGGTGACCTTCAGCCCGTCGTCCAGGGCGCCCCGTACGGAGTCGGCGGTCACCTCGCCGCCGTCCAGGGACTCCACGGCCTGCCGGAACACGGTGTAGGCGATCCAGGTGGTCTGCACGCCGGTGTCGGTGGGGTCGACCCGGGTGTCGGAGAACGCCTCCTCGCTGATCACCTTCTTCATCGGCGCCCAGGCCGGGTCGCTCGTCACCGGGTACCAGCCGGTGACGTAGGCGCCCTCGAAGGGTCCGGAGGCGGCACCGGCGGCGTTGATGACCGTCTGGTCGACGCTGCCGAGGACGGTGCCGGAGCGGACGTCGGGGTAGTCCGCGCGGGTGCGCCGGAACGAGTCCATGAAGGTGGCGGTGCGGTCCCCGAGCGCGGTCACCACGCACCCCTTGCCGTCCCCGGCCGCGTCGCCGGTCGCGTTCTTCATGGCGGCCTCGGCCTGCGTCGCGTACTCGGTGGCGTCCTCCGGAGCCCGCTGGTCCTCGGCCTTGTCGTGCCCGCCCGCGGTCAGTCCGGCGTTGAGCATCGGGGGCAGCGCGTCGCCGGCGATGGTGTCGGGGCGGACGAGCGAGACGGGACCGCAGGTCGCGCCGAGCTCCTTGCCGAGGCCGGCCAGCAGCGAGGGCTGGCCGCCGTTGACGGGGTAGGACAGCGGGCTGGTGAACTCGGCGTTCGTGACGCCGTAGCCGCCTATGTAGGGGATTCCGGCGCCTTCCAGGTGCGGGAAGAACGCGTCGGAGTGCTGGCTGTAGGAGCCGACCACGGCGACCGCTTTCTCCTTGACCGCGCGCCGGGCACACGTCGCCGCGGACACCGTGTCGTTGTGGTCGTTGCAGGTCAGGACCTTGAGCTTGCGGCCGTTCAGGCCGCCGTTCGCGTTGATCCAGCGGGCGTAGGCGAGGGCGAAGGCGGGCATGCCCGGCTTGTTGGTGGCGGACGTCTCCTCGGGCGCCCACGTCATGACGACGATCGGGTCGTCCCCGGCGCCCCCCGAGACACCGGGGACGACCCCGCAGCCGACGGCGAGTGACGCGCAGGCGGCCAGGGCACCCGCCGAGAGGGCGGTCGTTCTGACGGACCTGGTGAAGCGGAAGGACCTGGGGAGGAAGGTGCTTCGCGTTGCTGTGCGTCGCTTGCCGGTCATGGACACGCACGATTCCGTCACATCACTAACCTGGGAGTGACCCACGGTCAACGGGTGGTGACGGCAAGGTGAATTACGGGGGCACGTGCGGTACGTGGGGCGGGGAAACGTACGATCTATGACCGTGCAAGGTTCGGAGAACTCTTCCCGTCGCGGCCGTCGCTCCCCCACCATGGGCGGCATGCCACTCAACGACATGCCGTGGTGGCGCTGGCGCAGCAATGTGCGCTCCGCGCTGCACATGCTCTCCGACCCGGTGTTCCAGCAGAACGTCTGGCTGGCCGGCGTCGAGGGGTACGGGGACGTCACCGACGCCGTGTACCGCCTCGTCGAGGACACCTGGCTCGACAACTGGTCCGCCGAGAAGTACGTCGGCACGATCTTCCGCGACTCGCAGGAGGCGGCCCTCGTGGACACCGCCGTGCTGCGGGTGCTGCGGATCATGCACCAGGTCGGGCCGGACGCCCCGGTCTCCGCGTACGTCGACCACGAGGCGTGGCCGGAGGCGGTACGGGCGGCGCGGGACGCGCATGTGCGGATGGCGGCGAGCGACGGCGACGACGCCGACGCGCCGCCGCGCACCCTCGAGGTGCTGCGGATCATGACGCGCGCCGCGTGAACCGCGGGCGGGGCCGGGAAAGCGGGGCGGGCGCCGTGTTCCGTCCTGCGGGACGATTGCCCACGGCGGTGGCCGGTGTGCGACCCTGTCGGGCATGAACGCGCAGCCCACCCGAGCCGCGGCAACCGCCGCCGACCAGTACGTCCTCACCCTTTCCTGCCCCGACAAGCAGGGCATCGTGCACGCCGTGTCGAGCTATCTCTTCATGACCGGCTGCAACATCGAGGACAGTCAGCAGTTCGGTGACCACGACACGGGTCTGTTCTTCCTGCGCGTCCACTTCTCGGCCGAGCCCCCGGTGACCGTGGACAAGCTCCGGGCGAGCTTCGCGGCGATCGGCGACTCCTTCCACATGGACTGGCAGATCAACCGGGCCGACGAGAAGATGCGCGTCGTCCTCATGGTCAGCAAGTTCGGGCACTGCCTGAACGACCTGCTGTTCCGCGCCAGCATCGGCGCGCTGCCGGTGGAGATCGCGGCCGTGGTGTCCAACCACACCGACTTCGCCGAGCTGGTGGGCTCGTACAACATCCCCTTCCGCCACATCCCGGTGACGAGGGAGAACAAGGCGGAGGCCGAGGCGCAGCTGCTCGAGCTGGTGCGGGAGCAGGACGTCGAGCTGGTCGTCCTCGCCCGCTACATGCAGGTCCTCTCCGACGACCTGTGCAAGCAGCTCAGTGGCCGGATCATCAACATCCACCACTCCTTCCTGCCGAGCTTCAAGGGCGCCAAGCCGTACCACCAGGCGCACGCGCGGGGCGTGAAGCTGATCGGCGCGACGGCGCACTATGTGACGGCCGACCTCGACGAGGGGCCGATCATCGAGCAGGAGGTCGAGCGCGTGGGGCACGGCGTCACGCCGGACCAGCTCGTCGCCGTCGGGCGGGACGTGGAGTGCCAGGCGCTGGCACGGGCCGTGAAGTGGCACGCGGAGCGGCGGATCCTGCTCAACGGACGGCGCACGGTCGTCTTCGCGTAGCCGTCCCGAACCGCCGCGAGTCGTCGCACGTCGTCGCGAGCATCGGCGGGCAGTCCCGCCGGCGCTCCTGCCCGGCGCCGAGCGGCTCCGGCCCTGTCCGGCTGCATCGGGTGCCGCATCCGGCTACATCCCGCTACATCCGGCTCAGTGACGCCGCCGCGAACAGTACGTCCCTGATCGCCTCGCGGTCGCCCAGCTGGCCCGCCGCCGCCTCCTCCGGGGAGACATGGCCGGCGGCCAGGCGGCAGAACTCCACGTCGTCCAGGGCGACGTGGGCCACCTCGTGGTCGGCGGAGCCCACCGCGCCCGGTGAGTCCAGCGGGATCAGCCACTGGCCGCCACCCGTACCCTCGATCTCCAGACGCAGACTGCGGCCGGGGCGGCCCGCGGTCACCAGGTGGCGGGTGCGCGAGGGCGTGGCGAGCCCCGCGCGGCGGCGGGCCGCGAGGGTCTCGGGCAGCATCCGCGCGGCGAGGTCGATCATGCCGTGCAGGTGGCGTGGGGCGGGCGGCGCGTAGGGGTAGTCGACCGCCTCCGCGATGTCCTCGGCGTGCACCCAGCACTCGAAGGCCCGGTCCAGCATGGCGTCACGCAGGGGCAGTTCGAAGCCGCCGTACGACACCGGCATGGTGCCGGGGCCTCCCCCACGCTCGGCTTCGCTCGCGCGGGAGGTACCCCCACCGGTGAAGGACACCGTCCGCACCAGGGCGTGGGTCTGTTCGCGCCAGGGGCCGCGCACGGAACGGGTGGGCGGAAAGTGCGAGCCCGCCCAGAAGGACTCGGTGCGCCGCGCCGGCGTGTCCACCGGCCCGCCGGACCGGGTCGACCCGTCCCGCCCGTGGTTCTGATCCGCGTTGTCCGCCTCGCCTGCCGCGTCCGCCTTGCCTGTCCTGTCCGTCTCGTTCATCTGGTCGGTCCCGCCCGGCCTGTCGCCGGTGGTGAACGGGGCCAGCGGGTCGTCGAGCCCGAGGGCGACGGCCACCAGCCCGTCCACGGCGAGCAGGTGGGCGATGACTCCGGCGACGGTGGTCCGGCGGCTCGTGGCACCCTCACCGCGGAACCAGCGCAGCCGCACCGGCGCATGCCACTCGGCGTCCCCGAAGTCCTGGAGCAGGGCGTCGAGCCGCGCGGTCTCGGCGTCGTACGACGCCGCCCAGACGGGCACCGGGATGCGGGGCGGCCGCCGGGTCAGACAGCCGTCGAGGACGCGGGTGCGCAGGCCCGGGTCGAGGTCGAGGCTCTCCGGACGCTGGAGCAGGCCGACCGCCTCGCGCAGCCGCCGTGCCTCGTCCGCGCAGGCTCCGCAGTCGCCGAGGTGCTCCTCGACGGCCGCCGTCTCCTCGGCCGAGCAGGCCGCCAGTGCCCAGGCGCCCAGCAGGGACTTGAGCACCGAGTGCTCGAGCGTGAGCGGTCCCGGGCCGACGGGCTCCGCGGGCGGCAGCGGCAGCCCGCTGTCCTCCACGGAGGCGCGGGGGAGCGGGATGCGCGCCGGGCGGCCGGGTTCGCGCTCCGGAGGCGCGCAGTTTCCGTCACCGGAACCGCTGCCACCGAGACCGCTGCCACCGAGACCGCTGTCACCGAGGCCGTTGCCACCGGAACCGGCGGGGCCGCTCGGCCCGTTGCCGTCGTCGCTGGACGCCGTTGCCCTGCCCTCCTCCGAAAGCTTCTCCTGGTCCCTCTCCCGGTCCCGCTCCTCGTCCCTCTTCTGGTCCCTCTTCATGTCCTCTTCGTTTCCGCCGTCCTCGGGCGGCGGGAACACGTTCTCGCCACTCACGCCGCACCCCCGTATTCGGGCGGTGCCCCGGGGGCCGCCGAGTCGTGGGCGGTGGACAGGAGTTGCAGACCGAGGCGGAGCCGGCGGCGGGCCTCGTCCTCGGTGACGCCGAGGTCGGCCGCGGTCTGGCGGTAGTCGCGTCGCTGGAAGTAGGCCAGTTCCAGAGCGGCGCGCAGCGGGGCGGGCATGGCCTGGACGATGTAGTCGGCGCGGGCGGCGACGGAGGCGTGCCGCACCCTGCGTTCCAGCTCCTCGGCCGCCTCGGCGGAGCCGGGACGGGCCTGGGCCAGCGCGGCGGTCTCGGTGGTGCGCAGGCGCTGCACGGCGAGGCGGTGGGCCAACGAGGCGATCCAGGTGCGCAGCGGGCCCTGCTTCGGGTCGTAGGCGTCGGGATGTTCCCAGACATGCGCGAAGACCTCGCGGGTGATGCCGTCGGCTGCCCGTTCATCTCCGAGCACGCGGTGGGCGAGACCGTGCACGAGCGAAGCGAATCGGTCATAGAGCTCGCCGAGGGCGGCGGCCTCACCGCGCGCGAGTCGTTGCTGCATCTTGCGGTCCCAGCGGGGCGGTGCGTCCTTCTTCGCCATGCGGCCCCCTCACCCGTGCGCGTGCCTCTGCCTGTGCGTGTGTCCAGCGTGCGTCCACCGTCACCTCGAATGTAGTCGGCACGTCCGACAACGCACGCCCCTTTGTTTCAATGTGCGCCCCCTGTCCGCGAGAGGGTGGTATGGGCGGCGCCTACCCGACAGGGAAGGATCGAACCGGACTGGATGTGACTGGAACAAGCCTCTTTCTCTCCGTTTCTGTTTTTCCTTCGGTGTTTCGGGGCACGGCCGCTGGGCAGCCGCGCTGCAAGGAAGCGAAGGGACAGCTTCCGTTTTCCGCGAGCTACAGCGAGCGAAGGGCGTGGTGGTGGCCTTCAAAGTGACCGGCTGGGAGCAGGGCGGATGGGCCGTGCTCCAGGTGTCGGGCGAGCTGGACCTGGTGACGTCGCCGGTACTGCGTCAGAAGGTGCACGACGAGGTGGCCGAGGGGCGTCACAGTCTCGTCCTGGACCTGTCCGAGGTGTACTTCTGCGACTCCAGCGGCGTCGGTGTCCTCATCGCCTCGCGCCGCCTCATCCGCTCCTGCCGGGGACGGCTGCGCCTGATACTTCCCGCGCGGGGCGCGGCGGAGGGCTCCCACGTCAACCGGGTGCTGGGCGCGCTGGGCGTCCGCCGCCTCTTCGACGTCTACGGGGACCTCACGGCCGCCGTGGACGAGGGGACGGAACCGCTCTCGGCGTAGGGCCGCGCGGGCCCCCACTGGGCTCGCTCCGCTACACCCTCGTCCCAGAATTTCCCCGGTCTTGGTACAGGCGTCGCTTTCCCGCTGCCCGGGAGTCGCCGGCGTCGTACGCTCCCTGCCGGAACCACTCCCAGCAGAATCTCCACGCGATGACGTAAGGCGGCCCGAGAAGACATGGTCAGCAGTGAGTACGAGCGCAGGATCGCCGCCCGGTTCGCCACCTTCGACCAGGACGGCAACGGCTACATCGACCGGGTGGACTTCGGCTCGGCGGCCAAGGCGCTGCTCGCCGAGTTCGGCACCGCGGCCCGGTCCGACAAGGGGCAGGCGCTGTACGCGGGCGCCGAGGCGTTCTGGCAGGGCATGGCAGGCATCGCCGACCGGGACGGCGACCAGCGCATCAGCCGGGACGAGTTCGTGAACGGCGCGGTCAAGCGCCTGCGTGACAACCCGGAGCGGTTCGCCGAGATCGCCCGCCCCTTCCTGCACGCGGCCCTGGACATCGCCGACCCCGACGGCGACGGCCGGGCCACGGTCGCGGACACGGTACGGGTGCTCAGGGCGCTGGGAGCGCCCGAAGAGGTCGCCCGGGGGGCCGCAGACGTCCTCGACGCCGACGCGGACGGCAAGGTCGGCGAGGCGGAGATCGTCCCCGCCTTCGCCCGCTACTTCACGGTCGCCGAGTAGCCCCCAGCCGACCGGCAGCCACCCGAGCGGTACGCAACCGACGGCAGCCACCCGAGCGAGCAGTCACCCGGGCAGGCAGTCGCCGCAGCGGCACGCAGCCGACCGGCAGCCCTCGGAGCGGCACGCAGCCGACCGGCAGTCACCCGCCGGGCAGTAGCCCGAGCGGCACTCAGCCGACCGGTAGCCACCCGAGCAAGCAGTCACGCGAGCGGCGACCGGCACTCAGCCGACCGGTAGCGACCCGAGTACGCAGTCACCCGGGCAGGCAGCCCTCGGAGCGGCACGCAGCCGACCGGCAGTCACCCGCCGGGCTGTAGCCCGAGCGGCACCCAGCCGACCGGTAGCCCCGAGCACGCAGCCACCCGAGCAGGCGGTCGCCCGACCGGTACGTGCCCGAGGGGTACTCGTCCGAGCCGTGCTCAGTGGGAGAAGCGGTCGCGGAGCTTGTACTTCAGGACCTTGCGCAGGGTGTCGTTGCGCGGCAGGGCGTCGACCACCTCCAGGCGCTCCGGCAGCTTGTGGACCGACAGGCCGCCCGCGCGCAGGTACGAGGTCATCGCCGCGAGCGTCAAAGGCTCCCGGGTTCCCGGCGCCCGCTCCACCACCGCGCACACCAGTTCCCCGCGCTCCGCGTCGGGCAGGCCGATCACCGCCACGTCCCCGACGGCCGGGTGGGCGGCGAGCAGGTCCTCGATCTCCTTGGCCGACACGTTCTCCCCCTTGCGGATGATGACGTCCTTCAGCCGCCCGGTGAGGACCAGATGCCCGCTGCCGGTCACGTGCCCCAGGTCGCCGGTGCGCAGAAACCCCTCCGCGTCGAACGCCTCGGCCGTCTGGGCGGGATCCAGATACCCCTGGCACACGGCCTCGCCGCGCAGCCGCACCTCGCCGTCCACCACGCGTATCCGCATGCCCTCCGGGGGCCGGCCCTCCGTCGTCGCGAGGTTCTCCGCGGTGTCGTCCGGCGCCCCCATGGTGATCATCGGCACCTCGGTCATCCCGTACCCGTGCGTCAGCTGCACCCCCATCTCGCGTACGACGGCGTGGTACACCTCGGGCGGCTTGGGCGCTCCGCCGCCCGCGAGCAGCCGCAGCGAGGGGATCAGCGGCGTGTCCGGCCGCTTGCGCTGCTCGGTGAGGAACATCGAGTAGAACGCCGTCGACCCGCCCGCGACCGTCACCCCGTGCCGCCGGTACCCGTCCAGCGCGTCCGGCAGCGCGAAGTGCTCGAACATCACCGCGGGGAAGCCGTACAGCAGCAGCATGACGGTGTAGTCGGGGCCGGCGATGTGGGCGTACGGGAACGCCATCGAGCCGACGTCGTCCGCGGTGAGGCGCAGCGCGTGGGCGAGGCAGGAGCCGCCCGCGATCAGCGAACGGTCGGTGTGCAGCACGCCCTTGGGGTCGGAGGTGGTGCCCGAGGTCCAGTAGATCCAGCGCACCGAGGTGCCCTCGTCGGGCGGTGGCGGAAGCACGGCCGGGTCCCCGTCGGGCAGCTCGTCGTACGCCTCGAAGACGCCCTTCGCGCCCAGTCGCCGTGCCATCTCGGCGTGGTCGAAGCCGCGCCAGACGCCCGGCACCGCGAAGAACTCCGCCTTCGACTCGCGCAGCGCGAAGCCGACCTCGCGGTCGCGGTAGAAGGGGATGACGGGCGACTGGACGGCCCCCAGGCGGGCGAGCGCGAAGGACAGGACGGCCGTCTCCAGGCGGGTGGGCAGCTGCCAGGCGACGACCGTGCCGGGGCGTACACCCATGTCGTGCAGGCCGGCCGCGACCCGCTCGGCGCTCTCGCGCAGCTCGCCGAAGGTGAGGGCCCGGTCGTCCTGGAGGAGGACCTGGCGGCCCGGGGTCAGGTCGGCGCGGCGGGCGAGCAGGTCCCAGAGGGTGCGGGACGCGCTCAGCTCGTGGGCGGTGGCGGTGTCGTTCACATCGGCCCCCTGGCGTAACTGACGGGCTGTCAGATTTTGGGCAGAGCGTAGGGCTGGTCGCCTTGTCGGTCCAGGGGGCGGGGGCTAGCCTGCTGGGGAGAATCAATCTGACGGGCCATCAGATAGCTGGAGCACGTCCATCGGACAACTGGCGTTCCGCCAGGCGGAGGGGAAGCCATGAGCACCGAACTGCCGCGCATCGTCAGCGTCGACGACCATGTGATCGAGCCCGCGCACCTCTTCGCGACCTGGCTGCCGCAGAGGTACCGGGACCGGGGGCCGCAGCCCCTCACCGCCGGGATCGGCGAGCTCGCCTACGTCGCCGGGAAGTACCAGATCACGATGGACCCGGACGGCCAGCCCACCGACTGGTGGATCTACGAGGATCTGAAGTTCCCGTACAAGCGCAACATCGCCGCCGTCGGCTTCGACCGGGACGAGATGACGCTGGAGGGCATCACCCGGGAGGAGATGCGGCGCGGCTGCTGGGACCCGAAGGCCCGGCTGGCCGACATGGACCTCAACCACGTCGAGGCCTCTCTCTGTTTCCCCTCCTTCCCCCGCTTCTGCGGGCAGACCTTCGCCGAGGCGCACGACAAGGAGGTCGCGCTGGCCTGTGTGCGCGCCTACAACGACTGGATGGTCGAGGAGTGGTGCGGGGACAGCGGCGGACGGCTGATCCCGCTCTGCCTGATCCCCCTGTGGGACATCGGCCTGGCGGTCGCCGAGATCCGGCGCAACGCGGCCCGCGGGGTGCGCGCGGTGACCTTTTCCGAGATCCCCAGCCACCTCGGGCTGCCGTCGATCCACTCGGGCTACTGGGACCCCTTCTTCGCGGTGTGCGAGGAGACCGGCACGGTCGTCAACATGCACATCGGTTCGTCCTCGCAGATGCCGGCCGCCTCGCCGGACGCACCGCCGGCAGTCCAGGCGTCCCTTTCGTTCAACAACGCGATGGCCTCGATGATGGACTTCCTCTTCAGCGGGGTGCTGGTGCGGTTCCCGCGCCTCAAACTCGCCTACTCCGAGGGCCAGATGGGCTGGATCCCGTACGCCCTGGAGCGTGCCGACGACGTCTGGGAGGAGCACCGCGCGTGGGGCGGGGTCAGGGATCTCATCCCCGAGCCGCCGTCCACGTACTACTACCGGCAGATGTTCTGCTGCTTCTTCCGCGACAAGCACGGGGTCGCGTCCCTGGACGTGGTGGGGCGCGACAACGCGACCTTCGAGACCGACTACCCGCACGTCGACTCGACCTTCCCGCACACCAAGGAGGTCGCCCTCGACCACGTCAAGGGTCTCGACGACGAGACGGTCTACAAGCTCATGCGGGGCAACGCGATCCGCATGCTGGACCTGGACCTCGACAAGTAGCCGGGCCGGGGATCAGGCGGTTCAGGGGATCAGGGGATCAGGGGGATCAGGACATGGACCTCGCGGACAGCCCCGAGGACGCGGAGTTCCGGGCCCGGCTGCGCGAGTGGCTCGGCAAGGTGCTGCCCACGCTCCCGCCGAAGCCCTCCCCGGACGACTGGCCCGGCCGCCGCGCCCACGACCTCGGCTGGCAGCGGACGCTGTACGAGGCCGGGTACGCCGACGTGCACTGGCAGGCCTCGCCCGGCGTCCGCCTGATCTTCCTGGAGGAGACGGAGAGGGCCGGCGCGCCCTACGTGGGGGCCGGTTTCGTCGGGCTGCTGCACGCCGGGCCGACGATCGCCGCCGAGGGAACGGCCGGACAACGGGCCCGCTGGCTGCCGCCCATCCTGCGCGGCGAGGAGGTGTGGTGCCAGGGCTTCAGCGAGCCGGACGCCGGGTCGGACCTCGCCGCGCTGCGCACGCGCGCGTGGCGCGACGGCGACGACTACGTGGTGAGCGGGTCCAAGATCTGGACCTCGCACGCGGAGGTCGCCGACTGGTGCGAACTGCTGGTCCGCACGGATCCGGCGGCGCCCAAGCACCGGGGCATCACCTGGCTGGCCATGCCCATGGACGCCCCCGGCATCACCGTACGGCCGCTGCGTACCCTCGCCGGATCCGCCGAGTTCGCCGAAATGTTCCTCGACGAGGTGCGGGTGCCGGTCGGTCATCGGGTGGGGGAGGAGAACGACGGCTGGCGGGTGACGATGGTGACGCTGTCGTTCGAGCGCGGCACCGCCTTCGTGGGCGAGGTCGTCGCCTGTCGGCGTGTGCTGGGCGAACTCGCCGTGGAGGCACGCAGGAACGGACGCTGGGACGATCCCGCCCTGCGGCGGCGGCTGGGCGCCCTCAACGCCGAGTTCCGGGCGCTCTGGCGGCTGACGCAGTGGAACGTGAGCGAGGCGGAGGCCGTAGGCGGTCTGCCGGGCGTCGGGGGTTCGGTTTTCAAACTGAGGTACTCGCAGGCCCGCCAGGAGCTGTACGACGCGGCCGCCGACGTCCTGGGCGACGAGTCCCTCGACACCGACCACCCCTGGGTCCACGACCGGCTCTCCTCCCTCTCGTACACCATCGCGGCCGGAACCTCGCAGATCCAGCGGAACATCGTGGCCGAACGGATCCTGGGCCTGCCGAAGGGACGGTGAACTCTCCGACATGCGTTTTCGACTGACGGAGGACCAGCGGGCGCTGCGGGACGGCGTACGGGGGCTGGTGGCGCGCCGCTTCGACCGGGCGGCGCTGCGGGCCGCCGTGGACCGGCCGGGGCGGCTGGACCGGGCGCTGTGGCGGGAGCTGGGGGCGGCCGGGTTCTTCGCGCTGCGGCTGCCCGAGGCGGACGGCGGGGTGGGACTCGGGCTGCCCGAGACCGTGTTGGCGTTCGAGGAGGCCGGCCGGGCGCTGCTGCCGGGGCCGCTCGTGGCCACCCACCTCGCGGCGGGCCGGGTGCCCGGCGCGGCTGAGGGGGAGACGGTCGTGGCGGCCGTGGACGGCGGCGGGCTGGTGGAGTGGCTGACGGAGGCGGACGTCGTGTGCGGGGAGGCCGGCGGGGCCGTGCCGTTGCGGTCGGTGGATCCGCTGACTCCGCTGCACCGCGTCCCGGGTGTCTCGGCGGCCGTGGATCCCGTCGCCGTGCTCCTCACCGCGGCCGAGCAGCTCGGCACGGCCACGCGCGCGTGCGAGCTCGCCGTGCAACACGCCCGGGCACGCGAGCAGTTCGGGCAGCCGATCGGCGCCTTCCAGGCGGTCAAGCATCTGTGCGCGGAACTGCTGGTGCGGGTCGAGGTGGCCCGCGCGGCGGTCTACGCGGCCGCCGTCACCGCCGACCCGGCCGACATCGCGGCCGCCCGGCTGCTCGCCGACGAGGCCGCCGTACGCGGCGCGCGCGACTGCCTCCAGGTGCACGGCGGCATGGGCTTCACCTGGGAGGCGGACGTACATCTGCTGCTCAAGCGGGCTTGGCTGCGCACCCGGCGTGCGGGCGGCGGTACGGAGAGTGAGGAACTGCTCGCGGCCGACCTGCTGTCCGGAGGGGGCCGTTAGGGGCGCCTGCCTGCGGTGACGGCGGGGGCGGCGCGCGGACGGCCGTACGGGTGTCGCGGATTGTGGCATACCGGAATCACGGAGCGTTGATATCGGGTTGTGTCCGATGCGTGACCCGTCACGGCCTGGAGTCGGCGGACCTCTCCGGTACCTTCTGTGGGATGCGAGTGGTTCCGAGCATGAGCCATGCCGGCGGTGCCCCTGGGGCGGTGCCGGATCCGGCGGTGCGCGCCGCCGCTCGCAGGGCGGACGGGCTTCTGGAGCCCGCCTGTTCGACTCCCCGCAACGAGCGTCGCACAGTATGCCGCACGGGTACTCCTTCGCGCTGGAATATGCCCGAAGCGCTTGTTGAGGTGACTGTATGTCAACCAAGCTGTCTCGTAAGGGATTCACGTTCCGTCACCCTGCCTCTGGCTGTTGTTCTGGTCATGCAGAAAATGGCTACGATCGTGGCCCCCGTCGTCATGGTGCACACGCGGCTCGCGTGGCTTGCGTGGCGCACGGCCATGTGTCCGCCGGTTCGGATGGTGTGAGCGGTGCAGGTGCTTCAAGTGCAGCTGGAGATCCGGCCCGACCCCGCTGAGGTGGGGCGCGCCCGCAGGTGGGCCCGTTCGCGCCTCGCCGGGTCCGGGATAGGGGACGAGGAGCCGCTCGCCGAGACGCTGATCCTGCTCGTCTCCGAACTGGTCACCAACGCCGTGGTGCACACCGGCTGTCCGGCCGTGCTGCGGCTCTCCCTGCCGGGCGGGACGGCCGAGCCGTCCACCGTCCGACTGGAGGTCGCCGACACCAGCGACCGGGCCCCCGTGCCCCGCTGCGCCGGTGACGAGGCGACCGGCGGCCGTGGTCTGGCCCTCGTCGACGGTCTCGCGGACCGCTGGGGCTGGAGTGTCGAGGGTGCGGGCAAGCGCATCTGGTGCGAACTGGACCGCTGCGCGGAGCCCGGTGCGGCCGAGGCGGACCACGGGGGCGCGGAGGAGCGCCGGGGCGTGGAGGAATGCCGGGGCGTGGTCCCGGCGGAGCCCGAGCCGGCCTACGGAGGGCTCGCGTACGAGGTCGTCTGAGCGACGATAGGGCGGCGATCGGGCGTCGACCGGGCGGCGGGTCACCGGCGGCGCGGCCGGCAGGCGACCGGTGACGCGCATGGCGGCCGACGAGGGCGCACGGGTGCGGAGCGCCCCGCGGCTTGCGGTGCACGGGCGCAGAAAGCGCTGCCGTGAATCGTCCGGTTCGACATCGGTGCGCCCGGCTGTGCTTCCGTGCGCGCCCACCACAAAGGGGACGTAAGTAATAAATCTCCGTTCAGGTGTTGACGCGACGTGTCCGTTTGATCACGCTTGTGGTCAGCGATTCGCCGCGAGGGGACGACGAGGGCTTCGGTGACGGAGGCTCTCGCCGAGTGTGGGTCGTGATTCGGCGCCGACTCCCTCAGGGCCGAGGGGAGTCGGTGGGGGCCCCTCCCGCTCGGGCGAAGCCGGGAGCGGGGGAGGGTGCGCCGGAGTCGGATGGCGGTGCGCGGTGCCGTGCTCGGGGCGGGCAGCCGCGCGCCGCCAGTCGACGTGAGGGGAACGCCTGTTCGCGCGCCGATGGCTACAGCACTGCCACCGGGGCCACCGGCGTCCCCGTGCCGCCGACGAACGGCTCGGGCATCGCCGACAGCAGGAACGCGTAGCGGCCGGTTTGTCCACAGGCTGTGGACAACTCTTCGAGATTCCAGTTCTGGCCCTGCAGCATGCCCATCTCCACCAGGTCGAGGGCGTGCACCGGCAGCCACAGATCGTCGATCTCGGGCGGGAAGATCTCGAACGTGAGGGTGTCGTTGGCGACCGCCGCCACATCGCGCGCGTGGAACCACGCCGGCGTGCGGACCGAGAGGCCCGGTGACGGATAGCCGTACCCCTGTTTGTCACCGGCCAGGTACAGCTGCACCTGCCCGGTCCGTACGAGCACGATGTCACCGGCCCGCACGCGCGTGCCGGCCAGTTCCTCGGCCGCCGCCAGGTCCTCCGGGGTGACCGCGTGCCCGCCGTCCAGCCGGTCGACGCCACGCGCGCGTGCCACGTCCAGGAGCACCCCGCGCGAGACGACGTGCCGCGCCTTGTCGATGCCGCTGAACTCGGCGCCGCCGTGCGGGGTGACGGTGCCCGCCGGCCGGCCGTTGTAGAGCTTCCCCGAGTGCGAGACATGGGTCAGCGCGTCCCAGTGGGTGCCCGCCTGGAGGCCCATGGTCACGGTGTCGTCGCTGCACGCCACCGTGCCCGGACCGAAGATCTCCTGGTTGATCTGCACCATGGCGTGCAGGGGGTTGACCCGCCCCGGGATCAGCCCGGTCTGCACACCGTCCTCCCGCAGGGGCAGCGCGAGCGGGACGCGGTGGCCGGTGCGTACCTCGGCGACGGCCGCGCGGACGACGTCGTCGGTGATGAGGTTCAGGGTGCCGATCTCGTCGTCGGCCCCCCAGCGCCCCCAGTTGTTGACGCGCTTCGCGATCTCGTGGAACTCGACCGGCAGTGTCATTCCGTGCCTCCCCGGGGCTTGTCCCCGACCGACGGACGGGTCAATCTAGACCTCGCGTTCAAATCTAACGGTCCGTCAGAAACTGCGGGAGGGGGCCGGACGTGGGGAACTTCCTGACCGGCAAGGTCGTCGCCGTCACCGGGGCTGGACGAGGCATCGGGCGGGCGGTGGCGCTCGCGGCGGCGGCCGAGGGCGCGCGGGTCGTCGTCAACGACTACGGCGTCTCGGTGGACGGCGCCTCACCCACCAGCGAGGTCGCGCAGTCGGTCGTCAAGGAGATCGAGGCGGCGGGCGGGGAGGCGGTCGCCGTCGCCGACGACGTCTCGACGATGGCCGGCGGGCAGCGGGTCGTCGACACCGCGCTGGCGTCGTACGGGCGGCTCGACGGAGTCGTCTGCGTGGCCGGGATCCTGCGGGAGCGGATGCTGTTCAACATGTCCGAACAGGAGTGGGATCCGGTCGTCGCCACCCATCTCAAGGGCACGTTCACCGTGTTCCGGGCCGCGTCGGCGGTGATGCGAGGCCAGCGCTCCGGCACGCTGATCGGCTTCACCAGCGGCAACCATCAGGGCTCGGTCTCGCAGGCCAACTACAGCGCCGCCAAGGGCGGGATCATCTCGCTCGTGCGGAGTGCGGCGCTGGGTCTGCACAAGTACGGGGTGACCGCCAACGCGGTGGCCCCCGTGGCCCGTACGCGAATGTCCGCGGGCGTGCCGATGGAGTTGGCGGAGATCGGTGAACCCGAGGACGTGGCCGCGTTCGTGGTGTACCTGCTGTCGGATCGTGCGCGGGAGGCGAAGGTCACCGGGCAGGTGTACACCGTCGCGGGGCCGAAGATCGCGGTGTGGGCGCAGCCGAGTGAACTGCGTTCGGCTTACGCGGAGGGCGGGTCCTGGACGCCGGAGCGGATCGCGGAGGTGTTGCCGGGGACGGTGGGGATGGATCCGATGCCGATGCTTGCTCGGTTGGAGGAGATGGAGCGGGCTGCGCGGGAGGGGGATCGGCCCAACGCCCAGTAGCCCGGGGGTGTGCGTGGTTCGGCGGCTGCGGGTGCGTCGTGGTTGTTCGCGCCCACGCGGCGGAGCCGCATATTGATGCAGCCCCCGCGCCCCTGAGGTGGCGGCGGTCGCCCTTCTCTAGGAGGTCAGCGTGGATTTCGGTTTTGCGTCGGCGGACGACTCGTTCCGTGGGGAAGTGCGGGGCTGGCTCGATGCGCATGTCCCGCATGCCTCTGATCGGCGTTCCTGGGAGCGCACCCTCGGCTCGGCCGGGTGGATCGGGCTCGGGTGGTCGGAGGGCGGTTACGGCAACCGGACCGGCACCCTCACCCAGCAGGTCGCCTGGGCCGAGGAGTATGCGCGGTCGGGGGCCCCGGCCCGTTCCGGGCACATCGGGGAGAAGCTGCTCGCGCCGACCCTGCTCGCGCACGGCACGGCGGAGCAGAAGGCGCGCTTCCTGCCGCCGATCGCCGCCGGTGCCGAGCTCTGGTGCCAGGGGTACAGCGAGCCGGACGCCGGGTCCGACCTGGCCGGGGTCCGTACGAGGGCCGAACTCGCTCCCGACGGACGGTCGTACCGCATCACCGGGCAGAAGATCTGGACCTCGCTCGCCCATGAGGCCGACTGGTGTTTCGTGCTCGCCCGCACCGACCCGGGGTCCAGGCGCCACCACGGACTGACCTTTCTCCTCGTCCCCATGGACCAGCCGGGACGGATCGAGGTACGGCCCATCCGGCAGCTGACCGGCACCAGCGACTTCAACGAGGTCTTCTTCGACGGGGCGCACGCGCGCGTGGAGCACGTCGTCGGCGCGGCGGGCGACGGCTGGCGGGTGGCGATGGGCCTCCTCGGCTTCGAACGCGGGGTGTCGACCCTCGCCCAGCAGATCGGCTTCGCCCAGGAACTGGAGCGCGTCGTGCGTACGGCGGTGCGGACGGGGGCGGCCGACGACCCCGTCGTACGCGAGCGGCTGGTGCGGCTGTGGGCCGAGCTGCGGACCATGCGGTGGAACGCCTTGCGGACGCTGGGAGGCTCCGGCGGGCCGGGCGCGCCCAGCGTGGCGAAGCTGCTGTGGGCCGGCTGGCATCAGCGGCTGGGGGAGGTGGCGGTACAGGTGCGGGGGGCGGCGGCGAGCGTCGGTCCCGCGGACTGGTCGCCGTCCTCGCCGTACGAACTCGACGACGCGCAGCACCTGTTCCTGTTCTCCCGGGCGGACACCGTCTACGGCGGCTCGGACCAGATCCAGCGCACGATCATCGCCGAGCGGGTGCTCGGCCTGCCCAGGCAGCCCAAGGGATAAAGGGACAGCGGACCGGAAACGGACAGGACGGTGGGGACGCGATGCGAGGTGTGGTGTTCGACGGGAAGCGGGCCGAGGTCGTCGACGATCTGGCCGTGCGCGATCCGGGGCCGGGTGAGGTGCTCGTCGCGATCTCGGCGGCCGGGCTGTGCCACAGCGACCTCTCGGTCGTCGACGGGACGATTCCCTTCCCGGCGCCCGTCGTCCTCGGTCATGAGGGCGCGGGGGTCGTCGAGGCGGTCGGCGCGGGGGTCGCTCATGTCGTGCCGGGGGACCATGTCGCGCTGTCCACGCTCGCCAACTGCGGCACCTGCGCGCAGTGCGACCGCGGCCGGCCGACGATGTGCCGGCAGGCCATCGGGCGCCCGCGGAAGCCGTTCACGCGCGCGGGGAGCGCGGTGTACCAGTTCGCGTCCAACTCCGCCTTCGCCGAGCGCACGGTGGTGAAGGCCGTACAGGCGGTCCGGATCCCGAAGGACATCCCGCTGACCTCCGCCGCGCTGATCGGGTGCGGCGTGCTGACCGGTGTCGGGGCCGTGCTCAACCGCGCGCGGGTCGGGTACGGGGAGAGCGTCGTCGTCATCGGGACGGGCGGGATCGGGCTGAACGTGGTGCAGGGAGCACGGATCGCGGGCGCCTCGCGGATCGTCGCGGTGGACGCGAACCTGGCGAAGGAGGCGGTGGCCCGGCGGTTCGGCGCGACCGACTTCCTGACCTCGACGGACGCGGTGCGGGACGTGCTGCTCACGGGCGCGGACCACGTCTTCGAGTGCGTCGGCCGGGTCGAGCTGATCCGGCAGGCGATCGACCTGCTGGACCGGCACGGGCAGGCGGTGCTCCTCGGGGTGCCGCCGGCCACCGCCGAGGCGTCCTTCCTGGTCTCGTCGATGTACCTGGACAAGTCGATCCTGGGCTGCCGGTACGGCTCGTCGCGCCCGCAGCGGGACATCGCGCTGTACGCCGAGCTGTACCGCACCGGCCGTCTGCTCCTCGACGAACTGGTGACGGACACCTACCCGGTGGAGGACTTCGCGAAGGCGGCGGCGGACGCGGAGGCCGGGCGGGTGGCGCGGGCTGTGCTCACGTTCTGACCAGGAGCCGCGGGCCGACCGAGGCACCGTGAGCTGACCGGAAAGTTCGGCCGGCTGCCCGGAAAACCCGTGGGGCGGTGCAGGCGCGGCCCCCTACGGTCCTTGCATGAGCTACCGCGACGTCGCCACCAGACAGGTTCTGATCTGGTGCTGCACGGCGGTCGGCGCCCGTATGCCGGTCGCCATGGCGCCGCTGGCGCTGGTGTTCCTGGTGCGCGAGCGTCCCGGCGGCTACACGCTGGGCGCGATCCTCGCGGCGGCCTACGTCGTCGGGGAGATCGTGGGCGCCCCCGCCCTCGGGATGCGGCTGCGCCCCGAGCGGGCCCGGGTCCAGCTGGCCGGCGGGCTGGCGGCCGGGGCCGTCGGATTCGCGGGGCTCGGGGCCTTCCCGGCCGCGCATCCGGCGGTCCTCGGGGGGTTCGCGGTCGTGGCCGGTGCCGCCCCGGCCGCCGCCACCGGCGGGCTGCGCACACTGCTCACCGCGCTGGTTCCGGAGCGAGCCACGGCCCAGGCGCTGTCCGTGGAGTCGATGCTGACGGCCGGGGTGTGGGCCGTCGCGCCCGCGGCGGTCGCCGGGCTGGCCCTCGGCGTCGCGCCGCGCGTCCCGCTGCTTCTCGCGGCCGCCCTGATGGCCTGGTCGGTCGCGGGTGTGTGGCTGCTCCCGGCGGCCTGGGGCGCGGCCGGCACGGCGGACCCGCGGGGCGAGGACCGGGCGGGCGCGTCGCCGCTGCGGGTCCTGACCGGCGCCTGGCCGGTGTACGTGACGGGCGCGGCCAGCCTCACCCTGCTCGGGCTCGCCGAACTCGTCCTGCCCGCCCTGCTGGAACAGCGGGGCGTCGGGGTCGGCTGGTCCGGTCCGCTGCTGACCGGGATGGCGGTGGGCGGGGGGCTCGGCGCGTTCGCCTACGGTCTTCGGGCCTGGCCGGGGCGGCTGCGCACCCGCAGCGTGGTGCTGATGGCGGGGACGTCGGTCTGTGTGACGGTCGCCGCGCTGACCCCGGACGCGGTGGGGATCGCGGCGGCGCTGGCCGTGGGAGGCGTCCTCCAGTCCGCCGCGATGCTCACCCGCAACCTGTCCCTGCGCGAGGCGCTCCCGCCGCACGCCCTGGCCGCGGGATACTCGGTCATGTACGCGGCCGCGGGAGCGGGTTACGCGGCGACGGGCCCCCTCGCCGGCGCCCTGCTGAAGGTGGTCGCCCCGTCGACGGCGGTCCTGGCCGGGGTCGGGGTGACCCTGCTCCTCACGGCGGTCGGCTGGTGGGGCGAGGCGCGCACCGCGGGGAGGTCAGCGCAGGGCGTCGACGACGCCGTGACCACCGCTCTCGCCGCTCCCGGCGCGGACGGTGCGGAAGGTGCGGCGATACGCGGTCGGCGTGACCCCGAGGGCCGCCTGTAGGTGTTGCCGCATCGACTGGGCGGTGCCGAAACCGGCGTCCCGGGCGATCTGGTCGACGGACCGGTCGCTGGACTCCAGCAGATGCCGGGCCCGCTCGACCCGTTGCTGGGTGAGCCACTGGCCGGGGCTGATACCGACCTCCTCGCGGAAGCGGCGGGTGAAGGTCCGGACCGACATGGCCTCCTGCTCGGCCATGTCGCGCAGTTGGATCGGCTCGTGGAGGCGGCCCAGCGCCCATGCGCGGGCGGCGGTCGTGGTCGCCTGCTGCGGGTCGGGCACGGGGCGCTCGATGTACTGCGCCTGCCCACCGTCGCGGTGCGGCGGTACGACCGTACGGCGGGCCACCTCGTTGGCGACCGCCGCGCCGTGGTCGCGGCGCAGGAGATGGAGGCAGAGGTCGATCCCGGCGGCCACCCCGGCGGAGGTGAGGACGTCGCCGTCGTCGATGAACAGCACGTCCGCGTCCACCCGGATCTTCGGGAAGAGCCGCTGGAAGTGCTCGGCGTGCATCCAGTGCGTGGTGGCCGGGCGGCCGTCCAGGTAGCCCGCGGCGGCGAGGACGTATCCGCCGGTGCAGATCGACACGAGGCGGGTGCCGGGGCGCAGGCGGGCGAGGGCGGCGGCCAGTTCGGGGGTGAGCACGCCCTTCTCGTAGACGGGCCCCAGCTCGTAGGAGGTGGGGACGACGACGGTGTCGGCGGTGGCCAGCGCCTCGGGGCCGTTGCCGACCAGGACGGCGTAGTCGGCGTCGGTCTCGACGGGGCCCGGCGGCCGGACGGAGCAGGTGACGACGTCGTACAGGCGGCGGCCCGCCGCGTCGCGCGCCTTGCCGAAGATGCGCTGCGGGATGCCGAGCTCGAAGGGCATCAGCCCGTCGAGGGCGAGGACGACGACGCGATGGCGGGAGGATGCGTACGGTTCGGCCATGGCCCGATCCTAGCGAATGCTGTCTCTCGGGCCACTCGCCCGCCGGGTCCCGGTATCGGAAGCTCTGTGACGTGACCCAGACAACCGAAACTCCGGCATCCGCCGAGGAACAGCAGCCCGTCTCCGACCGTGTCCCCGGCCGCCGTCGCATCCATCGCGCCTGGTTCGTCGCCGCCGTCACCTTCGTCACGATCATCGGCGCGGCCGCCTTCCGTTCGCTCCCCGGTCTGCTCATCGACCCGCTGCACCAGGAGTTCGGCTGGTCGCGCGGCACGATTGGCGCGGCGGTCTCGGTCAATCTGGCGCTGTACGGCCTCACCGCCCCGTTCGCGGCGGCGCTCATGGACCGCTTCGGCATCCGCCGGGTGGTCGCGGTGGCGCTGACCGTGATCTCGGTCGGCTCGCTCCTGACGGTCTGGATGACGGCGGCCTGGCAACTGCTGCTGTACTGGGGCCTGCTGGTGGGCCTCGGCTCGGGCTCGATGGCGCTCGCCTTCGCCGCCACGGTCACCAACCGCTGGTTCACCACGCGCCGGGGCCTGGTCAGCGGCATCCTGACCGCCGCCTCCGCCTCCGGCCAGCTGATCTTCCTGCCGCTGCTGTCCTGGCTGGTCACGCGCTACGACTGGCGTCCGGCGGCGGTGACGGTGGCGCTGGCCGCGCTGGCCGTCGTTCCCTTCGTCTGGCTGCTGCTGCGTGACCATCCGGCGGACGTGGGTCAGAAGCCGTACGGCGCGACGGAGTTCGTCCCGAAGCCGGCCCCGGTGCAGGGCGCCGCGCGCCGCACGCTGCGGGTCCTCTTCTCGGCGGTCCGCACGGGCCCGTTCTGGCTGCTGGCCGGCACCTTCGCGATCTGCGGCGCCTCCACGAACGGCCTGATCCAGACGCACTTCGTGCCCGCCGCCCACGACCACGGCATGCCGATCACGGCGGCGGCCTCGCTGCTCGCGGTCATCGGCGTCTTCGACGTGGTCGGCACGATCGCCTCCGGCTGGTTCACCGACCGCTTCGAGTCGCGTCGGCTGCTGGCGGTGTACTACGCGCTGAGGGGCATCTCGCTGCTGTTCCTGCCGATGCTGCTGGCCCCTTCCGTGCACCCTCCGATGATCTTCTTCATCGTCTTCTACGGCCTCGACTGGGTCGCCACCGTCCCGCCCACCCTGGCTCTGTGCCGCGAGCACTACGGCGAGGACAGCGCCATCGTCTTCGGCTGGGTGCTGGCCTCCCACCAGGTCGGCGCGGCCCTGGTGGCCTTCCTGGGCGGCATGGCACGGGACACGTTCGGCTCGTACGACGTGGTCTGGTACGCGTCGGGGGCGCTGTGCGCCGCGGCGGCGCTGATGGCGCTGGTGATCCGGCGGCGGCCGGCGGTCCCCGCACCGGCTGTCCCCGCACCGGTGACCGCCTGAGCCGACGACCGCCTGAGCCGACCACGGCCTGAGCCGGCGGCCGCCTCAGCCGGTGACTGTCCTGGCCGGTGAGGCGAAGGTGATTTCAGGCCTCCTTTACGTACCATATGGGCACATTCCGACACGGATGGCCGCGTTGTGCGGCCTCCGTGTCGTTGCTCTGCCCGTGCGCTGCCGTGCACTGCCGTCCGCTGCTCACCGCTGCTTTTTCTGCCCCTGGAGGCGATACGTGACTTCTCTGGCCCGTCGTGGCGTGCTGAAGTGCCTGCCGGTCGCCGCCGGGGCGGTCCTGACCGGCGGGGCGACGAGTCCGCGAGCGGCGGCGCGGCAGGAGAGGGGCGCCGCCTTCCCGCAGCCGGAGATCCGCAGGACGCCGCCGCACACGGGGCGGCTGGAGACCCGTCTGACCGTCGCCCTCACCGAGCTGGCGCTCCCCGGGGTCGGCACGGTGACCACGCGCGCCTACGAAGGGGGGATCCCCGGGCCGACGTTGCGGGTGCGTCCGGGGGACGCGCTGGAGATCACGCACGTCAACGCGCTGCCGCCGAACGGTGAGGCGGCGCATGCCGACGCGACGCATCAGGACATGAACGTCCCGCACCACTTCAACACGTTCAACCTGCACACCCACGGCATGCACGTGGACCCCACGGGCGAGGCGGACAACATCTACCGCACGTTCGAGCCCTCCGAGACGCCGGGAAGCACCACCACCTACCGCAGCGTCGTCGACGTCCCGGCGGATCATCCGGCCGGCACCTTCTGGTACCACCCGCACCATCACGGGTCCACGGCGACCCAGCTGCTGGGCGGCATGGGGGGCGTGCTCGTCGTCGAGGGGGACATCGACGAGGTGCCCGAGATCGCCGCCGCCAAGGACGTCGTCGTCTGCATCAACGAGCTCAAGCTGTCCGGTGGACGGGTGCCGGACCTGACCTCGCACGGCGCCTACGAGGGCATCACCTCCACCTTCCTGGTCAACGGCGCCAAGAACCCCGTGCTGACCATCGCCCCGGGGGAGGTCCAGCGTTGGCGGATCGTCAACGCCGGAGCGATCACCGCTCACTTCCTGACCCTGCGCGGGCACGAACTGCACCAGATCGCCTACGACGGCATCACCCTCATGGAACCCGTCACCACCACCGGACTGACGCTGCCGATGGGCGGGCGCGTCGACCTGCTGATCCGCGGAGGCGAGCCCGGCACCTACAAGTTCTCCGGCGGGGGCCCCTCGCAGAGCCTGCTGACGCTCGTCGTCACCGGCGAAGCCCGCCCGATGGCGCTGCCGACCGCCCTGCCCGGCAGGCCCACCAGCCTGCCCGAGCCCACCCGCACCCGGACCCTGACCTTCCGCAGCTACGAGAACGTCTTCTCAGGCGCCTTCCCGAACGCCTACCGCATCCTGGGCGACGGCGAGACCCCGCCCGCCGACCCGCTGGCCGGCCGCCGCGACCTCGCCTGGGGGCGCCTCGCGTCCGACTTCGTCAACCAGCGCGTCCGGCTGGGCGAGGTCGAGGAGTGGACGGTCGTCAACGACTCCCACGCCCACAGCCATCACCCCTTCCACCTGCACACCAACCACTTCCTCCTGACCGCCGTCGACAACCGCCGCCTGGCCACGCCGGTCTGGCACGACACGGTGGGCATCCCGCCGAACGGCTCGATCACCTTCCGGCTGCGCGCCGAGGACTTCACCGGCCGCTCCATGCTGCACTGCCACCAGCTCCAGCACGGCGACGAAGGCATGATGCAGGTCGTCGACTACGTGCGCTGAGCGGGGCGTACCGGGCGGGCCGGCCGATGCTCAGAGGAAACGGCCCCGGTGGAACAGCAGGGGCGGTTCCTCCGCGCCCTCGCCCGTCCCCAGGGCGTTCACCCGGCCCACGACGACGAGATGGTCGCCGCCCGTGTGGACGGCGTGCACCGCGCAGTCGATCCAGGCGAGGGTGCCGGCGAGGCGGGGCGCCCCCGACACCGGGGCCGCGTCATGGGCCACCCCGGCGAACTTGTCGGTGCCGCTCGCCGCGAAGGCGCGGCACAGACCGGCCTGGCCGGCGCTCAGCACGTTGACGCAGAAGGCGCCCGCGCGGGCGATGCGCGGCCAGGTCGTGGAGGTGCGGCCGACCATGAAGGCGACCAGGGGCGGATCGAGGGAGAGGGAGGAGAAGGACTGGCAGGCGAAGCCGGCGGGGCCCGCGCCGCCCTCCTCGCCCTCGACGGCCGGTGCCGTCACGACCGTCACGCCCGACGCGAAGCTCCCCAGCACCCGCCGGAACTCGCCCTGGTCCACCGGCGCGCGTTCGTCCTCGCGGACACAGCGCAGCTCCGGGCGTGGCAGCGCCTCGACCGTGTGGTCCGCCCTGAGGTAACGGACGGCCGCGGCCGCCATTCCCGCATGTCCCATCATGTGTTCCATTGAAACTGACGGCATGTCAGATAGGAAGGGTCGAGACCGCCGGGACCGTGTCAACGGCCCCGGAACCTCGGCTCCCGCCGCTCCACGAAGCTCCGCACGCCGTCCTGCGCGTCCGCCGTCGTCATGTTGATCTCCTGCGCGGCGGCCTCGGCGGCGAAGGCGGTGGCCCGGTCGCCGTCCAGGGAGGCGTTGACCAGTTGCTTGGTGAGCGACAGGGCGCGGGTGGGGCCGGCGGCCAGGCGGGCCGCCCACTCACGGGCCGTCTTGTCCAGCTCGCCGTCCGGGACCACGCGGTTGACCAGGCCGAGGCGTTCGGCGTCCGGCGCGGTGAGCGCGTCGCCGAAGAACATCAGCTCCTTGGCCCGTCGGGGCCCGATCAGCCGGGGGAGGAGATAGGCGCCGCCGCCGTCCGGGACCAGGCCCCGGCGGACGAACACCTCGATGAACCTCGCCGATTCCGCGGCCAGCACCAGATCACAGGCGAACGCGAGGTGCGCGCCCAGCCCGGCCGCCGTGCCGTTCACCGCGGCGATCACCGGCTTCTCGCAGTCGAGCACGGCGGAGACCAGGCGCTGGGCGCCGAGTCGGAGGGTCCGGCTCACATCGCCGGCCACCCGCTCGCCGCCCGTGGCGCCGCCCCGCAGATCCGCTCCCGCGCAGAAGCCGCGTCCGGTGCCGGTGAGGACCACCGCCCGGACGTCCGGGTCGGCCGAGGCCTGCGCGAGGAGGGCGATCAGGTGGTCCCGCATGTCGGGGGTGAGGGCGTTGAGGGTCTCGGGGCGGTCGAGGGTGAGGTGGGTGACCTGTCCGTCGGCCGACTGCGACGAGGTGATGCTCACCGGCACACCGCCAGGGCGTCCAGCGCCACCGCGCCCTGCCCCCAGGGCAGGACCACCAGGGGGTTGATGTCGAGCTCGGCGAGGTCGTCGCCCAGCTCCAGGGCCATCCGCTGCACCCGCAGGATCACCTCGACGAGCGCGTCCAGATCGGCCGGCGGGCGGCCCCGAACGCCGTCCAGCAGCGCTCTCCCGCGCAGTTCGGCCAGCATGTCGCGGGCCTGGTCCTCGCCGAACGGCGGCACGCGCACGGCGGCGTCCCGCAGGACCTCCACCAGGACCCCGCCGAGGCCCACCGTCACCGTCGGGCCGAACAGGTCGTCGTGGGTCACGCCGACCACCATCTCCACGCCCCGCTCGACCATCTGGCACACCAGGACGCCGTCCAGCGCGACCCCCTCGTAGCGCGCGATGTCGGTCAGCTCGCGGTAGGCGTCCCGGACCTGGCTGGCCGAGGTCAGGCCGACCTTCACCAGGCCCAGCTCGGTCTTGTGGGCGATCTGCCCGCCGGACGCCTTCATCACCACCGGGTAGCCGACCAGCCCCGCCGCCCGCACCGAAGCCGCGGCGCTGGTCACCAGCTGCTCGCGCGGTACCCGGATGCCGTATGCCCGCAGCAGCTGCTTCGCCGCGTGCTCGCTCAGCTGCTGTCCCGGCCGCATCAGCAGCTGCGCCTTGCGGAAGGACGGGGACTGGGTGCGCGGGGCCTCGTCGAAGGGCGAGTGGTAGTCGCTCACGAAACGGTGGTGTTGGAGGTGGGCGCGGACGGCCGAGACACAGTTGGCGAGGGTGCGGAAGGTCGCCACCCGGGAGGAGCCCAGCAGGACGTCGCGGTAGGCCGGTTCGGTGCCCACCGGCGAGCCCCAGACCACGCACACCAGCTTGTCCGTCCGCTCCGCCGCGTCGACCAGGTCCTGGACCAGGCGGTCGCTGAGCGGCGGGAACGGGCCGGTGATCGGGCAGATCAGGACGCCGACGGCCGGGTCGTCGAGGATCGCGTCGATGATCTTCCGGCCGCGGTGGTCGCCCACCGGATGGCCGCCGTTGTCGATCGGGTTGGCCACGTTCAGGTAGTCGGGGATCCACTGGTGCAGCTCGGCCTGTCTGGCCGCCGACAGGGTCGGCAGGGTGAGCCCCGCCGCCGTCGCCAGGTCGGCCGCGTGGGCGCCGGTGCCGCCCGAGATCGAGTAGACGACGACCCCGTCGGCCTGCGGCGGCCGGGCGCGGGCCAACAGAGCTGCGGTGTCCTGGAGTTCGTCGAGGCCGTCCACCCGGATCACGCCGTACTGGCGCATCGCCGCGTCGACCACCTCGTCCGCGCCGGTCAGCTTGCCGGTGTGGGAGGCGGCGGTGCGGGCGCCGGTCTCGGTGCGGCCGACCTTGACCGCGACGACCGGTACCCCGCGCCGGGCGGCCCGGTCGGCGGCGAGGAGGAAGGACCGGCCGTCCTTCAGGCCCTCCACGTAACAGGCGATCGCGCCGACCTCGGGGCGTTCGGCGAAGTAGGAGAGGAAGTCGGCGGTCTCCAGATCGGCCTCGTTGCCGGTCGGCGCCCAGTGGGAGAGGCGGATGCCGAGTTCCTGGAGGGCGAAGACCGGGCGGCCCTGGTGACCGGACTGGGTGATCAGCGCGATCGACGGGCCGGGGAGATCGTCGCGGAACCGCTCGAAGGCGTTGAGGTTGGTGTTGGGGCCGAGCAGGCGGATGCCCGAGCGGGCCACCGCCGCCGAGAGGCGGGCCTGCGCGGCCGCCCCCTCCTCGCCCGTCTCCGCGAACCCGGAGGCGAAGACGACGGCGAACTTCACCTTGGTCTCGGCCAGTTGCTCGATGACGGGCAGCGGGTCGGCGACCAGCAGGACGGCCAGGTCGACCTGCTCGGGCAGGTCGGCCACGGACGGCGAGCAGGGCAGGCCGAAGACGCTCGCGCGGGTGGGGTGCACGGGATGCAGCCGCGCCCCCACCCGCTCGGCCCAGCCCACCAGTTGCCGGGTGACACCGGTGTTCGGGCGTCCTTCGGCGTCCGAGGCGCCGATGACCGCGACCGACTCCGGCCGGAAGAACCGGTCCAGGTCGGGGACGTCCGCGTACAGCGGACGGCCGCTGACGTCGAGGTCGTCCGCCGCGGCGGGCCGGCCGTGGACGGCGGGCCCGGGGTGCTCGCCGCACGCGAGGACCCGGGCCCGGCGGGAGTCGGTGGTGAGGGTGCCGTGGGTTGATCCAAGCATCGGTCCGCCCGCTCCTGTGTGACTGCCATGAGTGACCGTCAAGTAACTGACGCCCTGTCAGGTTACATACCTGACGGAGCGTCAGGAATGGTCGTGCACACAGAAAGGAGCGGGCGGGCAGCGGGCGGGGGACGGACGCGGACGGCGACTACAGCGCCGCCAGCACCTCCTTCGCCACCCGCTCGCCCGACCGTACGGCTCCGTCCATGAAGCCCATCCAGTGGACGGAGGTCTCCGTTCCGGCCCAGTGGATCCCGCCGACCGGCTCGCGCAGGGCCGGGCCGTACTGCGTCAGGACACCCGGTGCGGCGATCGAGACGGGGCCGCCGCGGGTGTAGGCCTCGTTGTTCCAGCGTTGCAGGACGAAGGAGGAAGGGGAGGCGGCTTTCTCGCCGAAGTACGTCACGTAGTCCTTCAGTACGGCCGCCCTGACCTCCGCCTCGCTCGCCGCGTCCAGCTTGCGGGCCTCGTCGGCCTCGATGAAGCCCATCAGCGCGCCGTACGAGGCGTCGGGCGGGGAGTTGTCGAAGGTGGAGCTGATCACTCCGGTGTCGCTGACGACCTGGCCGTTGAGCCCGTCGGCCCGCCAGAAGGGGGTGTCGTAGATCGCGATCGCCTTGCCGACCGAGGCCATCGGCAGGCGCTGGGTGAGCTGGTCGCGGGCGGCGGGCAGCAGCGGGTCGTACCGGATGCGGGCGGCGAGCGGCGGGGGCACGGCGACGACGACCCGCTTGGCGGTGACGGTGATGCCGTCGGCGGTGACGACGTACTTGCCGCCGGACCGGGCGATCGTGCGCACCGGGGCGTTCGGCACCACCCGGTCGCCGAGGGTGGCGGCGAGTTTGATCGGCACCAGCTGGGAGCCGCCGACGAAGCGCTGTTCCTGGGCGCCGTTCGCGGTCTCGGTGAGGCGTTCCAGGGTGCCGGGGGTCGAGTCGTTGCCGGCGGCCGCGATGTAGAAGAGGACGAAGAGGAGCGAGAGTTCGCGGGGCTCGGCCGAGAAGATCGAGGTGCAGGCCACGTCGAGGAGGAACTTCGCCGACGGGACCACCGCGTTGGCGTTCAGCCAGCTCTCGAAGGTCTGCTTGTCCCACTCGGCGGCCTTGGCGGCGGTCCAGGGCGCGTCGACCGGCACCTGCTTGGCCATGTCGTCCAGCGAGGCCTGCACGATCGCGGCGTTGGCGAGCCCGGCCACGTCGATCGGCGGGACCGAGCCGAGGAGGCCGTCGGTGGCGTACGGCGTCTTCTTGCCGTCCTTGTAGAGGAGGTTCTTGCCGGTGTTGTAGGTGGCGAAGGTGGCCACGCCCAGGGAGTCGGCGAGCGCCTTGATGCGGTCCTGGGTGGGGCCGATGAACTCGCCGCCGCCCTCGGTGACTCCCCCGTTGGCCAGGGGCAGGTTGACGACCCGGCCGCCCACGCGGTCGCGGGCCTCCAGGACGGCGACCGTCCGGCCGGCGGCCACGAGGTCGCGCGCCGCGGTGAGGCCGGCGAGGCCGCCGCCGACGATCGCGACGTCCACGTCCCGGGTGGTGGCCGCGGCGGCCGTACCGGCGGCGGCCGCGGTCACGGCGGTGGCGCCGGCGGCCACGGCGGCGGTGCGGCCGAGCAGGGAACGGCGGGACATGCCGCCGTCACCGGAACGGCGGGAATGCTGTCTTTCACTTGCCACGTGCGTCCTCCGTCGAGCTTCGAGAGCGAGCGGGGGTGGAACCAGAAAGATGAACAGTGCTCACATTCTGGCTCCGTGGGAGGGCACGGGACAACGCTCTCGTCGCATCTGACACAGGTGTAACGGGCAGCGAGATGGAGGGAGTTGGCCGCGGGAGCGGAAGGCCGCGGCCTGCCGGGACGGGCTACCGGGGGCGCCGGGACGGGCTTCCGGAGGTGGCGTGGCGGGTTACCGGACGGGGCGGGACGGCTTACCGGAGGTGGTGGGACGGGCTGCCGGAGGTGGGGAGGGTCACCGGAGGTGGCGGCGTACGGCCTTCGCGATCTTCGCCGCGTCGATCGCCAGCTCGCGGAGCGTGCCGCTGATGGGGGTGGTGAAGCCGGTGAAGTACAGGCCGGGAGTGTCCTTGGGGGAGCGGGCGCCGTGGCCGACGGGTCTGCCGCGGTCGTCGAGCACGCCGAGGTGGCCGACCAGGCCCTCCAGGGCGCGGACGTACCCGGTGGCGGCGACCACGGCGTCCGCGGTGATCCGGGTGCCGTCGGCGAGGACGATCTCGCCGCCCTCCTCGAATCCGGCCACGGCGGCCACGACCTCCACCCTGCCCTTGCGCACGGCGTCGATCAGGCCGACGTCCTGCACCGGGATGGCGCCCTCTCTGACGCGCGAGTACAGGCCGCTGTCGGGGCGGGGCAGACCGTGCGCCGACAGGTCCGGCACGCTGAGCCTCGCCATCGGCCGCGCGAGCCGGTCCACCAGGCGGACCGGCAGCCGCCGTACGAGCACGGCCGTGTACTGCGCGGCCCAGCCGGCCGTCGAACGGCGCACGATGTGCGGGGCGGTGCGCACGGACAGCCGCACCCGGGCCGCACCGCTCTCCACCAGGTCGACGGCGATCTCGGCGCCGGTGTTGCCGACGCCGACGACGAGGACGTCCCGGTCGGCGTACTCCTTGCCGCTGCGGTAGTCGGCTGCGTGCGCCAGCTCGCCCGTGAACTCCTCGCGGCCGGGCCAGTCCGGCAGAAGCGGGGTGTGGTTGTAGCCGGTGGCGACGACCACCGCCGAGCCGACGAGCTCGCGCCCGCCGGTGGCACGCAGCAGCCAGCCGGTGCCGTCCGGGGTGCGCTCGACGCGGGAGACCTCGACGCCGGTGACGATCTCCAGCTCGTGGACCTCGGCGTACTTCTCCAGGTAACGCACCATGTCGTCGCGCGCCACCCACCGCCCGAACCGGCGCGGCATCGCGAGCCCGGGCAGGGCCGACAGGCGCCGGGTGGTGTGCAGATGCAGCCGGTCGTAATGGCGCCGCCAGGACGCGCCGACCCCGTCGGACTTCTCCACGACGACGGCCCGTATGCCCTGGGCACGCAGCGCGTACGCGGTGGCGAGGCCGCCGGGACCGCCGCCGATGACGTAGACGGGGCGGTCGGCCGGGTTCGCGGTGGTGATCGCCTGAGGGGTCGGGCGCGGTGCGGAGTCTTCCATGAGCGCGAGCGTAATCACGCGCGCGGTTGATGGGTCTCGGTCAAGACCGGAATTGGTTGCGGATCGATCACGCGTGGGGGAAGTGCGGGTAGGACCGGTGACGTAGACCACTCGGTTGTGCGCGGCAGGGCGGATCGGTGGGGAAACCGGTGGGGAAGCGGCGGGGAAAAGGAGCGACGCCTGGCCCAGGTGCGCTCGGGCCAGGCGTCGCGTGCGGCGGCGTCGGTGACTTATGACGGGAAACAGACGCCGGTGCGGGCGGGGGCGTTCGTGACCATGACGGGAAACGCGCGCCTCCGCGTTCAGGATGCCTCCCGGACGGACCGGGAGGCATGCGGAACCACTACTTCTTGACCTGGCTGCCGGACTTCGCCCTGTGGCCCGTCACCTTGGCGATCCACGCGATGAAGTCGCCCGGGTCGGTGTTGGCGCCGTGGCCCTGGTCCCAGTAGTAGAGGTGGTCGACGTCGTCGCCGAGGCCGTGCGCGGCGGCGGCGATGTTGGCGGAGACCGTCAGCGAGGTGTCGGAGTCCTTGGTGCCCAGACGGATCCACCAGTGCTTGCTGCGGCCCGCGTTGGGCTTGTCGGTCAGGAAGTACATCGGGTTCATCAGCCGCAGCATCTCGGGGATGTCATTGTCGAGGCGCTTGGCGGTGAGCCCGGTGGTGTCGTTCTTCAGGCTGTAGGCCGTGAAGTGGCGGGAGATGACCGTGCCCTTGCCGAACTCGTTGTTCTCGCCCGCCGACAGGTCGAAGGCGTCGAAGGCCGGGACGGTCTTCTTGCGGGCGCCGACGTGGGTGAGGAAGTCCGCCCAGGAGAAGCCGGCCCTGCCGTTCTTCCAGGTGATGAAGGTGTTGGCGGCGAGGTAGGTCTCGCGGGCGGTGTCGGACAGGGCCGCGAGGTAGGTGGTGGCCGACGGCTCCAGGTACTGCTTGACCAGGTACTCGTCGTAGTTGCGGGCGTTCAGCGTGCCGAAGCCGTTCAGGCCCTTGAGCTTCAGTCCGGCCTGGTACTCGGCGAACTGCGACCGGAGCGTCTTCGACACCGTCTGGTCGACCTGCTTGCCCGTGCTGAGGGCGTTGCCGCCCCAGTTCCACTCGTAGGAGCCGTCGGCGTGCTCCAGGTCGGTGATGGGGCACCAGGCGCCGGTCGCGAAGATCGCGTCGGAGGCGTCGGCCGCGCCGAGCTCCTCGAGGTACCTGTCGTAGAGCGGGCTGTCGCCGGACGCGCCGAGCAGCGAGGAGAGCGCGCCGCCCGCGCTGGTGCCGGCGGACACGATCCGGTCGGTGTCGCCGGGGATGACGCCCTTGTTGGCCCGCACGTACCGCACGGCGGCCTTGAGGTCGACGATCGCGGCGGGAGCCACGCCGTAGTACTCGCCGGCGGAGTTCTTGAGCGTACGGCCGCGGGCGCCGGGCTCGACGACGACGTAGCCGGCGGCCAGGGCCAGCAGCTGGTTGGAGGACAGGGCCCCGCCGGTGGCGTTGGTGTTGCCGTTGGCACCGGGCGCCGAGGCCGAAGCGGAGGCCGAGGGGGCTCCGCTGGGCGCTCCGCCGCCCGTTCCGCCGCCCATTCCGCCGGCGCCGATCCCGGTGGCGTCGGCCACGGAGGACGGCATGTAGCCGCCGACGGAGTTCGCGAACAGGATCGGCGCGTTGCTCGCGTCGACGGCCGTGCCGTCGATCTCGACCGGCACGCTCACGTTCAGCGACTGGTAGGTGGCGTCCACCGGCTTGGCGACGTAGGTGATCGCCTTCCAGAAGTGGTACGTCACGGCGTGCTCGTCGCCGGCGGTGTCCGTGACGGTCGTCGTGAGCTCGGTGTAGGCGTCCGGGTCGAAGGTCAGGGAGCCGGCGCCCGAGGACGAGGACGGCGACGTGCCGCCGGACGCCTGCGCGCTCAGGGCGATGCCGCCCACTGCCGCGACACCCGCGGTGGCGCCGAGCCCCAAGACGACCGACCTGCGCTTGACTGCCCTGTGCTTCACGATGCTGCCTCTCGATGAACCGGGTGGTGAATGCGTGCTCTCCGGGGTTGCGTTGGTGAACGTAATTCGGAGCCAACAAAATCGTCAACAATCTGCGGGATATTCACGGGCGACGCACAGTTTCATGGCGAGCGCACAGGGATCTCTCATGCGGGATACATGCGGCAGGGCGCGGGAAATGCCGCGGGGAGCGCTATGGGCGCGTCGCGGGAAAGGCGCGGTCTTCCCGGATCCGAGCGTCTGACGTACCGTCAGATCCATGGAGATGGGCAACCGTTTCGACGTCCCGGAGGCCGACGGCTTCACCCGCGCGTACTGGGACGCGGCCGCCGGGGGCCGGCTGCTGATCCGGCGCTGCGGGGCCTGCGCACGGGCCCACCACTACCCCCGCGAGTTCTGCCCGTACTGCTGGAGCGAGGACGTGACCTGGGAGGACGCGAGCGGCCGGGCCACCCTCTACACCTGGTCCGTCGTCCACCGCAACGACCTGCCGCCCTTCGGGGGGCGCACGCCGTACGTCGCGGCGGTGGTCGACCTGGCCGAGGGGCCGCGGATGTCCACGGAGATCGTGGGGGAGGCGGCCGGGGAGTCGGCGGCGGGGCTGCGGGCGGGGCTGGAGCTGGCGGTCGCGTTCCGGGACGGGGTGCCGGTGTTCCGGCCCGCGCCGTGAAAGACCGGCGGTGTTCAATGGCCGGATGACCGACATACGCGAGCCGTACCCGGCCCCCCTCGCCTCCGGTCTCCACGGCCACGGCCTGACCCTGCGGTCCTGGGACCCGGAGTCCGCCACCGACGTGGACGCCTGGCTGCGCGGGCACGTCGACCCGGAGTTCGTGCGCTGGAACACCCCGCTGCGGACGATCACCGACGCCGCCGGCGCCCGGGCGTCCCTGGAGGGCAGGAGCGCGGACGCGGCCGCCGGACGCGCCATGACGTTCTGTGTCACGGACGCGGCCGACGGCACGGTCCTCGGGCAGGTCGGAGTCAACATGATCGACCACGTGCTGAGCTTCGCCAGAGTCGGCTACTGGATCCTGCCGGAGGCACGGGGCCGGCACGTCGCCACCCGCTCCCTGCTGCTCGCGGCCCGGTGGGCGTTCACCGAGATCGGTCTGCACCGGCTGGAGCTGGGCCACGCGCTCGGTCACGACGCCTCCTGCCGGATCGCCGAACGCTGCGGCTTCCGCTGCGAGGGGACCCTGCGCGGCGCGATGTGGGAGTCGGGCCGCCGGGACGCCTTCCGGGACGTCCACCTGCACGGCCGCCTGACGACGGACCCGGAGCCCGTGTGGCCGTGAGACAGGACCACTGACAGGCCGTGGGCGGGGCGTGCCGCCTCCTCTTTCGGGTGAGTGAGGGAGCGGGGCGTGGCAGAGGTGAGACTTTCGAAGTAATTTCGAAGTCATGCCGACTGAGAACGCCGCCGTGAATTTCTCCGAGCTGGTGAACAAGAACAAACAGACTCTGGCCAGGCTCGAGGAATCGCCCCGACTGCTGCTGCACCGCCGGGACGGGGAGGATCTGGTGCTGACCACCGCCACCCGGGCCGAGCAGGACCGGACAGTGGTATCGGCCGCCACGCGGATGCTGGCCGCGTTGGCACGCCGAGAGCCTCACAGCATGGAACTACTGCTGGGCATACTGCCCGACGCCTTCCCCTGGACCCACTTCCTGCCCGAGGCCGACGTACACGCCTTCGCCGTCGAACTGGTCGACACCATGCGGGCCGCGGACTCCGTCGGCAACAGCGCGTCCGTCGCCCAGCTGCTCATCGCATGGCAGCACACGGCCGAGGTGCACTCCGATCCGGAACTGCTGGCCGCGCTGACCAGAGAACACGCCGAGGACTACGGTCCGGCCTCGGATCCCCGGGAAGCCGGGTGAGCGCGGGCCGCGGAGACCGTGCCACGCCACCGGCACCGGAGGGCCAATGGGAGGTTCGCTTCGCGGACGCGGCCTCGGCGAAAGGCTGGGAGAACCTGGCTCAGCAGGCGCGGGAGAACACCTGCCGCGCCTGGACCGTCATGCGTACGGATCCGGCACCGGCAGCCGAGACGTCTCGGCACCACCGTCTCAAGGGCAGCCTGGCACACGGCACGCACCGGGGCGGACCTGCCAGCAGTGGCAGATCGAGGTGACCGGCGGCGGGCGGGTCTGGTATCTCCTCGACACGTCCCGTGCCACCTGTTGGATCACCTTCGCCGGGACAGGGCACCCTCGTGCCACGGACCGTCCCTGAGGGGTGTCCTCACGGCCACAACTGCTCCCTGGACCAGGACTCTCCCGTCCGGCGGTACCGCAGCCGGGCGTGACGGCGGGTGCTGTCGCCCTGGAAGAACTCGACCTCGTCCGGGCGCAGTCGGTACAGGGTCCAGGTCGGGGACGTGGCCGTCGGGTTCGCGCGGGCGTGTTCCCAGGCCGCCTGCGACGCGCTCGTCAGTTCCTCCGTCGAGGCCAGGACCTCGCTCTGCCGTCCGGTCAGGGCGGCGGCCAGGGCGCCTGTCGAGCGGGCGTGCAGATCGGCCTGGGCCTCCTCGGAAGGGGCGGAGGTGACCGGGCCGCGTACCCGGATCTGGCGGCCCAGCACCGGCCAGTAGAAGGTGAGGGCCGCGTACGGGCGGGCGGCGAGCTGACGGCCCTTCCGGCTGGTGGCGTGGGTCGCGAAGGCCCAGCCGTCCGCGTCGGCGCCGTGCAGCATCACGATGCGGGCGTCCGGAAGGCCGTCCTCGCCGACGGTGGAGAGGGTCGTCGTGTGCGGCTCCCGCTCGCCCGCCGCCACCGCCTCGGCGAACCAGTCCGTGAAGAGGGACAGCGGCTCAGCGGGGGCTTCCTCCGGGGCGAACGGCGGCAGCGCGGTCACCTCGGGGTCCCACACCCGCAGCGACCTCAGCAGCTCGTGCAGATCCTTGGCCATACCGTGAGGGTAAGCGGTCAGTGCCGGGCGAACTGGACCCGCGTCGACTGCACCACGTTCGCCCGGACGGCGATCCCCTCGACCGTCAGCTGCTCCCCGTAGATGTCGGTGAGCCGGAGCGCGCCACCGCAGCCGGAACCCTGCTCGGAGAGGAAGTAGTTGTAGTCGGTGCGTGCCAGACGGGTCCAGCCGGCGCTCGTGCGGACCTCCAGCCGGGCCAGCGGATTGCGGTGGCCGATCGCCTGGATGCCGCACCAGTACTGGGTGGAACCGGTCTTGTAGCGGATCGAGATCGTGTCGGACGTGGCGGGGCTCAGCAGGCTCCACGTGATAGCGATCCGGCCCGCCGAGAGGGGGGCCAGCTTGGCGAAGGCCTGCCGGCTGAGGTCGAGTTGACCGGCCTCGCAGGGCGCCGGGCACTCGTTGGTGATCCGGACCGTGATCGACGCTCCGCTCCCGGCCCGGACGAGGACGTACGCGCCGCACGCCTTGGACGTCTCGTAGTCGGCGGTGTTCATCGCCGCGGTCATGACGTCGGAGGTCGGGCCGTAGGAGCAGGCGCCGTCGCCGTTCCCGACGTCGTAGGAGGTGGCGATGCCCCGGTAGGCGGTCCCGGGCGCTATCCGCCCCGCCGACGGGGCCGCGCCGGACGCGGTCCGCGCGGCGGGCGCGGCCGAGCGCCCGCCCGACGAGCCGGACGCGCCGGCCGGGGTGGCCGCGGGCGTGGACGCCCGGCCGGCCGTCGCGCTCGGGGACGCGCTGGACGGCTTCGGCTTCGGCGACGGCGACCCGGTGGTCCCGGTCGCCGTCGGCGCACCGCTCACCCCGGCCCCGGCGGCGGGCTCCACCGTGCGGGCCCCGGCGTCGGCCCCGGTCTCGGACCCGCCGTCGGGACGGAAGGCCACGACCAGGGACACGACGAGCGCGACGGCCGCCACGGCGACCACCGTGACGACGGGAACGCGGCGCGTGCGCCTCTCGGGGCGGGGTCGGCGGTGTGAGGAGGATGCCACGGATGAATCCTTACGCGGTTCGGCGAAGCACGTCCTGGAAAGCTTTCGACTCGTCGTTGCCGCCGGCGGCGAAAAGGTTGCCGCGTCCGGCGGAAAGGTTGCCGCGTCCGGCGGAAAGCCCGGCCGCGCCTGAGTACGCGTACTCAGTGGCGCTGGGTCGCTCGGCCCTGACGTGGCCGGTCCGCGCTCCCGACGATGGGTGTCCCCGCGTCGAGAGAGGTGCTCATGGGCCGTGACCTTCAGCTGCGTACCGCCACATCGGAGGATCTGGAGTGGATCCACGCGTTGCGTCACCGGGTGTACGCGCAGGAGTTGGGCCAGCACGCGCCGGATCCCGCCGGGCGGCTCCGTGACGGGCTGGACGGCGACAACGTCTACCTGGTCGCGGCACGGGGAGCGGTCCGGATCGGCTTCGTCAGCCTGACCCCGCCCTGGCTGGGGCGGTACGCGCTGGACAAGTACCTGACCCGGGACGAGCTGCCGCTGCTGAACGACGGCGACCCGTTCGAGGTGCGCATCCTCACCGTCGAGCCCCGCTGGCGGGCGACCGCGGCGGCACCGCTGCTGATGTACGCGGCGCTGCGCTGGATCGCCTCCAGGGGCGGCCGCCGGGTGGTGGCGATGGGCCGCGCCGACCTGCTCGACATGTACCTGGCCGCCGGGCTGCGCCCGGTCGGCCGCACCGTCCACAGCGGCGCGGTCACGTTCGAGGTGCTGACCGGCGGCGTGACCGAGCTGACGAAGGGCGCGACGGACCGCTACCGCGCCCTGCTGCGGCGCTTCGAGTCCACGGTGGACTGGCGGCTGGACATGCCGTTCGCCCCCCGGCCGGACGGCTGCGAACACGGCGGCGCCTCCTTCACCGCCATCGGCGCGGACTTCCGCAGCCTGCACCGGCGCCATCGGATCGTCGCGGCCGACGTGCTGGACGCCTGGTTCCCGCCCGCCCCCGGGGTGCGGGCGGCGCTCACGGAGGATCCGGCCTGGGCCGCCCGGACCTCGCCGCCGACCGGCGCCGAGGGACTGCTGGCGGAGATCGCCACGGCCCGCGCGCTGCCGGTGGAGACCCTCGCGGTCGGCGCCGGTTCGTCCGACCTGATCTTCCGGGCGTTCGGCCGCCTGCTGACCCCGGACAGCAGGGTGCTCCTCATGGACCCGGGCTACGGCGAGTACGCCCATGTCACGGAGCGGGTGATCGGCTGCCGGGTGGACCGGTTCCGGCTGCGCCGCGAGGACGGCTGGCGGATCGACCCCGACCGGCTGTCCGCCGCCGTCGGATCCGGCCGTTACGACCTCGTGGTGGTGGTCAACCCGAACAACCCGACCGGACGTCACGCGCCGGCCGTCGAACTGCGCGCGCTGATCGCCGCCGCGCCGGCCCGGACCCGCTGGTGGATCGACGAGGCCTACCTGGGCTATGTCGACCCCGCCGAGTCGCTCGCCGGCCTGGCCGCGACGGACCCCCGGGTGGTGGTCTGCACCTCGCTGTCCAAGATGTACGCGCTCTCCGGGATGCGGGCCGCGTACCTGGTGGCCGAACCGGACACCGCCGCGCTGCTGCGCCGGTGGACCCCGCCCTGGCCGGTCAGCCTCCCGGCGCAGCTCGCCGCGGTGGCGGCCCTGCGCGACCCGGAGTACTACACCGACTGCCGGCTGCGCACCCACGCGCTGCGCCGGCGGCTCGCCGCCGACCTGGCCGGGCTGGACGAGTCCGTCGTCGTCGAGGAAGGCGTCGCGAACTTCCTCAACCTGACCCTGCCGTCCGGCGGGCCGAGTGCCGCCCGCCTGGTGGACGAGTGCCGCCGCCACGACGTGTACCTGCGCGACCTGTCGCCGTTGTCGTCGCGCTATCAGGGACACACGGTGCGGGTCGCGGTCAGGGACACCGCCGAGAACGCCCGCATCGTGGCCGCCTGCCGGACCTCCCTGAACGCGCTGCGCCCGGCCCCCGCCCCGCACGTCACGACACCCACGGGCACTTCCACCGCGGCTGGATCCGCCGTCGGGTCGGTTGTCGGGTCGGCTGTGGGATCGGGCGCCGGATCCGCCCGGTGATCACGGTGGCCTCGCTGGTGCCCTACCTCGGTGGGGCGCTGGCGCTGGGGGGTGTCGCGGTGGTGGCGTCCCGGCGAAGGGAGCTGCTGATCCGGTGGTGTGCCTGGGCGGTCGGCGTGCCCCTGGTGACCGCCGCGTTCTGGTGGGGCCGGCCGGGCGCCGCCCTCGTCGCCCTCGCGGCCGGGCTGATCGCGGTGTTCGAGTACGGCGGGCTGCTGCGGCTGGGCCGGCCGGACCGGGTGGTGCTGGCCGCGGCGGTGGCGGGCGTGGTGCTGGCGGCCTGGCTGGCGCCCGGACAGGTGCTCCGGGTGGTGGCGATCGGGGCGCTCGCGGTGGCCGCGGTACCGCTGCTGGCCGGGGACGCCGACCGCGGCCTGCACCGGGTCGGCGCCGGACTGCTCGGGCTGGCCTGGCTGAGTGTGCCGGCCGCGCTGGTGCCGCTCGGGGCGAGTGGGCTCGCGCTGTTCGTGGCGGTGTCGGTCGCCGACATCGTGGCGTACTTCGCCGGTCGGCGGCTGGGCGGGCCGCGGCTGTCGCCGCTGTCACCGGCCAAGCGGTGGAGCGGGACCCTGGCGGGGTCCACGGCCGGGCTCGGGGTGCTGGCCGTGCTGTCCGTGCTGAGCTGGCCGACGGCGGTCGCCGTCGCGGTCGGCGGGCCGGCCGGGGACCTTCTCGAATCCATGGTGAAGAGGGGCGCGGGGACGAAGGACGCAGGCCGTTGGCTGCCCGGCTCCGGCGGCCTGCTGGACCGGATCGACTCCCTGCTCGTCGCACTGGCGGTGCTGCTGGTCCTGAGCTGACCCCCGGCGGCCGGGCGTGACCCGCCGAGCGGGATCTGCTGGCCGTGAACCGCCGGGCGGGGCGGCGCGGCGCGGCTCAGTCCCGTCCCAGGACCACCGTCCCCGACGAGCAGAACCACCCGCCGGTCCCGGAGGCGACGCCCAGCCGGGGCAAGCCCCCGTCCGTCGCCCTCACCTGTCGGTCCCCGCCCTCGCCCCGCAGTTGCCGTACCGCCTCCACCAGCAGGAACAGCCCCCGCATGCCCGGATGTTGGGCCGAGAGCCCGCCACCGTCCGTGTTCACCGGCAGGGCGCCGGACCGGGTCAGCCGCCCCTTCTCCACGAACGCGCCGCCCTCGCCCTTCGCGCAGAAGCCCAGGTCCTCAAGGGTCACCAGCGTCATGTAGGTGAACGCGTCGTAGATCTCGGCGAAGTCCATCTCCTGCGGACGCAGCCCCGCCCGCTCGAAGGCCAGCCGGCCGCTCACCGCCGCCGGGGAGACCGTGAAGTCGTCCCACTCGGACATCGAGGCGTGCGAGACATGCTCCCCCGTCCCGAGGATCCACACCGGGGTTGTGCGGCAGTCGCGTACGTACTCCTCGGCCGCGAGGAGGACCGCCGCGCCGCCGTCGGAGCGCAGACAGCAGTGCAGTTTCGTGAAGGGGTCGGCGATCATCGGGCCGGACAGGACGTCGTCCACCGTCACCGGGTCGCGGAACATCGCGTCGGGGTTCAGCGCCGCGTTCGCCCGCGCCTGGACCGCCACCTCCGCCAACTGCTCGATGGTCGTGCCGTACTGGAGCATGTGGCGGCGGGCGGCCATCGCGTACTTGGCGATCAGGGTGTGGCCGTAGGGGACCTCGAACTGCAGCGGGCCGCGGCCGCCGAACGCGAAGGTGCCGGTGCGGCGGCCCGCCTTCACGTCCGCGCGGGCCGTCGAGCCGTACGCCAGCAGGACCGCGTTCGCGTGACCGGCGGCGATCGCGTCGGCCGCGTGCGCCGCCATGACCTCCCAGGTCGAACCGCCGACGGAGGTGGAGTCGACCCAGGTGGGCCGCAGGCCCAGATAGTCCGCCACCTCGACCGGGGCCAGCGTGCCGAGCCCGGCGGACGCGAAGCCGTCCACCCGTGATCGGTCGAGCCCCGCGTCCGTCAGCGCCCGCCGGGCCGCCTGGGCGTGCAGGGCGTAGGGGGTGGCGTCGTCCACTCGGCCGCAGTCGGAGAGGGCGACGCCGACCACGGCCGCCTTCCGGGTACCGGATGCCATGGATCTGACGGTACATCAGATAATGCCTGTCCTGACAGGTGCCGTCTCTCTGGGCATTCCTGTTCCCCCGCCCTAATATGACGCTCCGTCAGATGAGGATGAGAGGGGTGGCCATGGACCCCGGCTTCACCGCCGAACAGGACGGGATCCGCCGCACGTTGCGCGAACTGCTGCACAAACGCTGCGGCCCCGAAGAGCTGCGCGCCGCCCTGGACACACCCCTCGGCCACGATCCCGCCCTCTGGGCCGCCCTCGCCGAGCAGCTCGGGCTGCCCGGCCTCGCGCTGCCCGAGGCGTACGGCGGGGTCGGCTGCCCGGTCACCGACCTCGCCCTCGCCGCCGAGGAGACCGGCCGGGCGCTCGCGCCCTCCCCGCTCCTCGCGACCTCCGTCCTCGCCGCGCCGCTGATCCTCGCGCTCGGCACCGACGCCCAGCGCGCCGACCTGCTGCCCCGGATCTCCGACGGCACCCTGACCGCCGCCCTCGCCGTGCCCGCGCCCGCCCTGGCCGCCGCCCTCGCCCTGACCGGCCCCCCGGACGGCGACTGGGCCGGCGGCGGGCGCGCGGGCGGGATCCAGGCCCGGCGGGTGCAGGGCGTCTGGCGGCTGTACGGGGAGGCCGCGCAGGTGCTCGACGGGCACAGCGCGGGGGCGCTGGTGGTCGCCGCGCACACCGGGGGGTTCGTACGGTCGCGCACCCTGCTGTTCGTCGTGTCGGCGGACGCCGGCGGGCTCGTCCGCACCCGGCAGACGGCCCTGGACGCCACCCGCCCGCAGGCCCGGGTCCAACTTCGCGACGTACGGGCCGAGTTGCTCGGGGGCGAGGAGGAGACGGCGGCGGGCGTACCGGAGGCCCTCTCCCGCGCCGGTGACTTCGCGGCCGCCTTCCTGGCCTGCGAGGCCGTCGGGGCCGCCGACCGCGCGCTGGGGCGGACCGTCGAGTACCTCGGCCGACGGGAGCAGTTCGGGCGGGTGATCGGCTCCTTCCAGGCGGTGCAGCACCGGCTGGCCGACGTGTATGTGCGGATCCAGGCGGCCCGGTCCGCCGCGTACTACGCCGCCTGGGCGGCGGGCGGTCACGGCGGCCCCGACGGTCTCGGTGGCCCGGACGGTCTCGGTGGCCCGGACGGCAGAGTCGGCGGGCTGGCTCTCGCCCAGGCGCTGGAGGCGTTGCGGCGGGCCGCGGCCGAGGGCATCCAGTTGCACGGTGGCATCGGCTTCACCTGGGAGCACGAGGCGCACCTGTTCTTCAAGCGGGCCGCCGGCGACGAGCTGCTGTTCGGGCCCGTGCACCGGCTGCGGGCGCACGCGGCCGAGGGGGCCCGGCTCTTCGAGCGGACGGAGGTGGCGGTGTGATCGGCGTCCGCGTGGTGCAGAAGGTCTCCTCGACGAAGGCCTTCGCCAAGGTGGCACCCCATGTCATCCCCGCCCTCGACCGGGCCGTCCATCGCCTCACCCGGGGAAAGGTGCTGCTCAGCGCCCAGATGTTGCCCGGGGTGATCCTGACGTCCACCGGCGCGAGGAGCGGGCTGCCGCGTCGGGCGCCGCTGGCCTGCATGCCCGAGGAGGGCGGCGGCAGCTGGATCCTGATCGGCTCCAACTTCGGCCGCGCCGGCCACCCCGCCTGGACCGGCAACCTCCTGGCCCACCCCGACGCCGAGATCAACTGGAAGGGCAAGGACATCCCGGTGACGGCCGCGCTGTTGACGGGGGAGGAGCGGTCGGCCGTCTGGAAGACCCTGCTGACCTTCTGGCCGCCGTACGCCACGTACCAGGCCCGGGTGAACCGCGAGATCCGCCTGTTCCGGCTCACCCCTCGGGCGTAGAGGGGCCGGAGGCCAGGGCGCCCGGGGGCAGAACGGCCCTGGAGGGGCTACCAGGCGTGTTGGAGCAGGAGGAAGGTGCCGATGCCCAGCATCGCCGCGCCGGAGGTGCGGGTCACCGCCCGTGCCGCCGCCGGGCGGGCGCCCAGCAGCCTGCGGGCCAGGACGCCCACCGTCAGATAGACGGCGGCACAGCACGCCATGTGCAGCAGGCCGAGGGCGGTCGTCTGGGCGGCCACCGGCAGGTGCCCCTCGCCCGTGGTGAGGAACTGCGGCAGGACCGAGAGGTAGAGCAGCAGACCCTTGGGGTTCAGGCCGCTGATCGTGGCCCCGCGCAGGAACACCCGGGCGCCGCCCGCCGTCATCTCCTCGCCCGCGCCCGGTGTCCCCGGCCGCCGCAGCACGGCCCACCCCAGCCACACCAGGTACGCCGCGCCCGCCACCGTCAGCCCGGTGAGCAGCGTCGGTGACCCCGCGACCAGCACCGCGAGGCCCGCCGCGGCCAGCACCGTGTGCAGGGCGTACCCGCTCACCAGGCCGCCGACCGCCGCGCCCACCGAACGGCCGCGCAGCCCGGCGGAGATCACGTACGCCCAGTCGGCGCCCGGCACACACACCAGCAGCAGGTCGACGGCGAGGAAAGAAATCAGCGTTCCCGAGTCCATACCGGGAACATTAGGTGCGATGCGGGCGACAGTGTTCCCGAAGTTTTCGCAGATCGCCGCGTTCTGAGGGAAGATCTACCCCATGGATGACGTGGACCGGAAGATTCTTGCCGAGCTTCAGCAGGACGGGCGGCTGACCGTGACCGAGCTGGCCGCGCGGGTGCGGCTGAGCGTCTCGCCCTGTCACCGGCGGCTGCGGGAGCTGGAGCGGTCCGGGGCGATCAGCGGCTACCGGGCGGTGGTGGAGCCGGCCGCCGTCGGGCTGACCTTCGAGGCGCTGGTCTTCGTCTCGATGCGGCAGGAGGACCGGGACACCGTCGTCGAGTTCGAGCGGGCGGTGGGCGAGGTGGAACACGTCCTGGACGCGCAGCGGCTGTTCGGGGAGCCCGACTATCTGCTGCGGGTGGCCACCGCCGACCTCGCGGCCTTCCAGCGGCTGTACGACGAGCGCCTCGCCACCCTGCCGGGGGTGCAGCGGCTGACGTCGACGCTGGTGATGAAGCACGTGGTGAAGGACCGGGGGCTGCCCGCCTGAGGCCGACAGCGCGGCAGGCGGCAGCTCACCCGGGTGAGCTGCCGCCTGGCAGACAGGACTTGACCGTGAATCGAGTGGGGGCCGGGCTACTTCGTCGGCTTCTTGCCGGTGATGCCCAGGTGGACCAACAGGGCAAGGTTCGGCTTGAGTTCAGCCTGCTTGACGCCCCACGTCTGGAAGCCCTTCTGGTGTGAGGCGACCGCCGCGAGCATTGCGACGAGCGCGCCGGCGACCGCGGCCGGGTTCACGTCCTTGTCGACCTTGCCCTTGGACTGCAACTCGGCGACCGCGTCCGAAAGGGAGTTGTTCACCGAGTTGAGGATCTTCATGCGGAGTTTGTAGAAGCGCTTGTCCCCCTCCGCGGCGCCGAGGTCGACGACCCGGAGGATCGCGTCGTTCTTCCGCCAGAACTCCAGGAAGCCGTCGACGAGTTCCTGCGCCGTCTGCCAGCCCGCCTTGCCGACCCATGACCGCCCCTCGACGAGGCCGGTCAACTCGGCTCCCTCGGCGGCCATTTGCTCGGCAATCTCCAGTACGGCGCCTTCGACGTCCGGGAAGTACTGGTAGAAGGTCGCGGGCGAAGTGCCCGCCTTCCGGGCAACGTCGATGACCTTGACGTCGCGGTACGGAGAGGAGCTGAGCATCTCGCTGAGGCAGTCGAGCAGCTTCTGCCGCGTCGCCTGCCCGCGCCGACCGGCCACGCGGCCGTCGACGGTACGCACTTGTCCTGTCATGCCGTCAGCTTACCGAGGGGTGATCGGAGCGCTATTCGGCCGACTGCAAATGGGGTGCGAGGGGGCGCGGAGACGGGTGTGCCTGGTCTGCGGCTTGCGTGCGGCGCCGTTAGTTTGGCTGCATGGCCGAAAACAGGGCATCGGTGTACGCAGAGGGCGTCCCCTGCTGGGTGGACGCACAGCTCCCCGACGTGGACGCGGGCAAGCGGTTCTACGGTGAGCTCTTCGGGTGGGGTTTCGAGGAGGCGTACGGCTCCTCCGTGTGGGCCCGGCTGGAGGGCGAGCCGGTGGCCGCGCTCGCCCACAAGACGGACGGCCGGATGCCCACCGTCTGGACCGTGTACTTCGCGACCCCGGACGCGCGAAAGACCGCCCGCCGTATCCAGCACGCCGGCGGGCAGGTCATCATGGCGCCGCTGCCGGTCGGCGGGGCGGGCACCACCGTGCTCGCCGCCGACCCCGAGGGCGCGGTCTTCGGTCTGTGGCAGCCGGCCGGCCACCCCGGCTTCGGCGTACGGCACCGGCCCGGCACCTTCGCCTGGGCGCAGCTCTACGCCCGGGACACCGAGGCCGCCAACACCTTCTACGGTCATCTCTTCCACGAGGCCCTGTTCGGTCCCGGCGCCGAACCCGACTTCGGGCGGGCGCCGGTCGGCGATGTCTTCCCGGAGGTCATGCCGCCGCATTTCCTCGTCCACTTCGGCGTGCGGGACTGCGAGGCGGCCCTCGGCGCGGTGAGCCGGCTCGGCGGGCGGGTGCAGGCGGGTCCGTTCACCGCTTCGTACGGAATCGTGGCGGTCGTCACGGACAATCAAGGGGCGTCGTTCGCGCTTCTCCAGCGCTGACAGGTGCCGTATGCGTGCCGTATGCGCGTATATGAAATGAGACACCCCGATTGCCCCCGGGTTCGCAACCGGCCGTCCGGCCAGGAAGAATCAGGGTGCGTGCCGCCATGGCGGTGCGGTGGTGAGACGCTGCACGGGGCCGTGTGCACAAGCGGGTGACGCGGTTCGTACGGGGAGGTGGCAGGCAAGTGGTGGATCAGCTGACGCAGCACGATCCGCGGCGGATCGGGCCGTTCGAGGTGCTGGGACGGCTGGGTGCCGGCGGCATGGGGCTGGTCTATCTGGCCCGTTCGGCCTCGGGCCGGCGCGTGGCGATCAAGACGGTCCGGACCGAGCTCGCCGAGGACCAGCTCTTCCGGGTGCGTTTCACCCGCGAGGTGGAGGCGGCCCGGGCGGTCTCCGGGTTCTACACGGCCGCCGTCGTCGACGCCGATCCCCGCGCCGCCGTGCCCTGGCTGGCCACCGCGTACGTGCCCGCGCCCTCCCTCGAGGAAATAGTGAACGACTGCGGGCCGATGCCGGCCCAGGCGGTGCGCTGGCTGGCGGCGGGCGTCGCCGAGGCGCTCCAGTCGATCCACGGCGCGGGGCTGGTCCACCGTGACCTGAAGCCGTCCAACGTGCTCGTCGTCGAGGACGGGCCCCGGGTGATCGACTTCGGTATCGCGTCCGGCGTCTCGAACACGCGTTTGACGATGACGAACGTGGCTGTCGGCACCCCCGCCTACATGTCACCCGAGCAGGCGAAGGACTCACGCAGCGTGACCGGCGCGAGCGATGTCTTCTCGCTCGGCTCGATGCTGGTCTTCGCCGCCACCGGCCACCCGCCCTTCCACGGCGCCAACCCGGTCGAGACGGTCTTCATGCTGCTGCGCGAGGGACCGGACCTGGAGGGCCTGCCGGACGAGCTGCGTCCGCTCATCGAGTCCTGTATGCAGATGGAGGCCACGGCCCGGCCCAACCCGGCCGACCTCCAGGCCCAGCTCGCCCCCCACCTCTTCGGCTCCGGCTCCGACGACAGTGGTACGGCGTCGGCGTGGCTGCCCGAGAAGGCGGTCGCCCTCATCGAGACGCGCCGCGGCGGCCGTCAGGCGAAACCGGCGCCGCCGAGCCCCCGCAGCGGCGGCGGAGGAGGCGGCGTGGGCATGGCCCGGCCCGCGGTCCCGCCCCCGCCGCCCCACGCCCCCGTGGTCCTCTCCCGCCCGGCCCCCGCGCCCGTGGCGGTCGGCGCCCCCGACATCGGTCCGGTCCGGCTGGCGGGCGCCGCCGTGCCGATCGGGCCGGGGCCACGCATCGCCGACGTCCGTGCCACGGCCGCCGTGAAGGCGCCGGTGGCCGAGCCCGGCCTGGTCGCCAACTGGTCCCGCCCGCGCCCCGGCGTGAACGGCGCCGACACGACCGTACCGGCCCCGCAGAGCGCCCCCTCGGAGACCCCGGCGGGCTGGCGGCCCTGGCGTTTTCGCATGTCGAACGATGTGTGGGGCACGCCGTCCGTCGCCGGGGACCTCGTCTACGTGACCTCCTTCGAGGTGCACGCCCTGGATGTGGCCACCGGCCGCCGTCGCTTCAAGACGCGGGACGTGGCCTGGTCGATGGCGGTCGCGGACGGCAGGGTGCACGCCTCCGACGGACCCACCCTGTTCGCCCTGGACGCCCGTGAGGGCGGCGACCTGTGGCGGCTGTCGACGGACGCCTGGGTGTACTCGCTCAAGGCCGACCGGGGCACGGTCGTCACCGGCACGCGCGGCGGCGGCGTCCAGGCCTGGGAGGCCTCGGCCGGCCAGAAGCTCTGGGAGATCACCGGCTGCCAGACCGACTTCGAGTCCCCGGAGGCCGGCCCGGTCCTGCACGAGGGCACGGTCTATGTCTGGCAGGACGCCCGGCTCAGAGCCCTGGACGCCCGCACGGGCGAGGAACGCTGGTCGTACCCCATCGGCGACACGGCCTCCTGCGGCGGTGTCCCGGTCCGCGTCACCCCCGCCCCCGACGGCTATGTCTACCTCTCCGCCGGCACCCGCGTCCTCGCCGTCGACGTCGCGAGCGGCATGGTGCGCTGGCACTTCGAGGCCCCGGCGGTCTTCCTGTCCCCGCCGACCTTCGTGCCCGGCCCGGCGGTGACCGGCGGAGGCGTCTACCTCGCCGACTACCTCGGCACCGTGTACGCCATCGACGCCACCGACGGGCGCGACCGCTGGCGCATCGCCACCGAGGCCCGTGCGTCCGTCGACCCGGTGCTGGTGGCCGCCGGCCATGTCCACGTCGGCAGCGGCAAGGGGCTCTACACCCTGGACGCGGTCACCGGCACGCCCAAGTGGCGCTTCCAGGCGGGCGGCGACATCGTGGGCGCCCCGGCGGTCGCGGAGGGCCGTATCCACTTCGGCTCCACGGACCATCTGCTGTACACCCTGAAGGCCGACGACGGTCGGCTGCGCTGGAAGCTGGCGACCGGCGGCGAGATCACCGGCTCCCCGGTGGTCCGTGACGGCGTCGTGTACGCGTCCAGCAAGGACCGCTGCGTGTACGCCCTGGACGCGGAGAAGGGCACGGGCACGGCGCGGACGGCCTGAGCCGACCGCTCACCGCCGGGAGGACGGCCGTCGAACCGGGACGGCCGTCGTGCCGGGCGCACGGAAGGGTCCCGGACGGCGGCCGCCACCGCCGACGCTACGCCGGGGACCGGCCGGTCGCCACGCGGTGACATGACCGTGACAGGCAGTGTCTACGCTGTCGGTATGGATCGACGGGGGCAGAAACTCAAGTTCACAGCGGTGGCCGTGGTCGTCGGACTGGCGCTGACCGGTTTCTCGACGAGCAGGGGCCACGGCAGCCGTCACAGCGGTGGCGGGGGCGGCGGATGCAGCAGCTCGAGCCAGAACCACGACAGCTCGTCGTCGAGCAGCGGCGGCAGCTCGGGCAGTACCTACCACGACTACGACGACGATGACGACTACTCGGACGACACCTACGGCGACGGCGGCTCCTCCAGCACGTCCACGACGCAGCAGGACGCCACGGTGAAGCTGATCGACTGCGCGACGCCGAGCGAGCCCTACGCGACGGTCGAGGTCGACAACCCCAACGCGACCGGCGGCTACTTCACCGTCACGGTCGACTTCCTCGACGCCGGTTCCGGCAGGGTGGAGGAGCGGAGCACGGAAGAGTACGTCGCCGGGAACGACACGGCGACGGTACAGGTGGACCTGTCCGCCCCGGGCGTCGCCGCGAAGGTCGACCACTGCGACCCGGAGCCCTACGCCTCGGCGAACTGACCGGACGCCTCTCAACGGGCCGACGCCTCCACGGGTGCCTCCGCCCACACCGTCTTGCCCACGGGCACGCGGAGAGTCCACCCCCACCGCAGGGTCATGGCGTCCACCAGGAGCAGTCCGCGACCGGACTCGCCCTCGGGGCACACCGGGGGCGGAACGGCGGGACCGCGACGGAACCTCACATCACCGTGCAGGTACTGCCGTTCGACCAGGGCGAGCACGATGTCATGGGCGGCTCGCTGACGGTGCTCACCATGCCGGACGGCTCGGAGATCGCCTACACGGAGGGCGCGCACTAGGGCCAACTCGTCGAGGATCCGGACGAGGTCAGGAGTTTCGCGCTGACCTACGACCGGCTGCGGGCGGCAGCTCTGCCCCCGCTCATGTCATTCGACATGATCCGATCCGTGATGGAGGACAACCACCGTGGAGCGAACGTCCCGTCCCGATCTGAACGGCGCCGCCTGGCGCAAGAGCAGCTACAGCAATCAGGAGGGCGGCAACTGCGTGGAGGTGGCCGACGGGTTCCGAGGGGCCGTCGTCCCGGTCCGTGACAGCAAGGTTCCGCACGGTCCGGCGCTGTGCTTCGTAGCCGCCTCCTGGGGCACCTTCACAGGCGAGTTGAAGGCCGGACAGCACCGTCCCTGAGGCAGCCGGGCCCCGGCCCCCGCCCGTCGTTCCGGCTCACCGGGCCCTTGTCCGCGAGGGTCCGGCGGGCCGCTGGCCTCCTGAAAGAACCGGGGGAAAGAACTTCCCGCCCACCCACCCTCCCCGGCCGCGAGGCCCGCGTCACCGTGCGGGTGACTGGCTTGCAGCAGCGGGATACGGGCGGTTACGTTCGCCGCGACCACCACAAACGAATACGGCCCCCGGCCGGGACGGCAATCCCGAACGAGGGCCTGACCAATCAGGAAAAAGACCTTCCCGATGGCTGAATCGCAGTCTAACGCGCCCCTGCGCGCCGACGCCGGAGCTCCGTCCTCCGGCGTGATCCATGTCCGCACCCGCCTCACGGCCGACTTCACCGTGATCTCCAACGCCCTCGCCCAACGGCGTGGCAGCGCGGTCACGGTCGGTGTCGCGGCGTACATCGCCTCTCTGCCCGACGGCTCCTCCGTGACCATCACCGCCCTGTGCGAGCACTTCAGCGAGGGGGAGATCCTGATCTCGCGAGCGCTCAGGGAGCTCGAAGCGGCCGGACACCTGGAGCGCCGCCGCGAGCGAACGCCCACCGGACAGGTCCGTACCCGAACATACTTCTACGACGTACCCGACGGCGCGCCGCATCCGGACGGGCCTCCCGAGCCGCCGAAGCCCCGTCGCCCCCGCAGGCAGCCCGCCGTACGCGGACCGCTGCGGCCGCCGGTCCAGCCCGAGGTGGAGATCCCGGCCCCGCTCACCGATGTCGCCGACGTTGCCGATGCCACCGACGCCGACCCCCGGGCCGTCGCCGTACTCACCGCCCTGCGCCGCGTCGACCCCCCGACTCGTCCTGTCCGCACAGGAAGCCGCCAAACTCGCCCCGGCCGTCACCCGGTGGCTTGCGGCAGGTCTCCTGCCCACGCACATCACGGACCACCTCACCGCAAGGCTCCCGGACCACTTGCTGGCCCGCCCGGCCGGCATCCTCGCCTACCGGCTCAGGGAGGCGCCCCTGCCTCTCTCCACACCGGCCCGAAGCACGGAAGCCCCCGGTCGCCCGGCGGTCGTGCGCATGCGGAACTGCGACGGCTGCGACCGCGGATTCCGTACGACGGAACCCGGCCGCTGCCGGGACTGCCGGGCCCGGGACCAACTCCGCGCGGCCGGCTGAGCCGATGACCCCGATGACCCCGATGACCCCGATGACCGGGTGTGCGGTCCACCCGCAGGTGGGAGGCTTGATGTGGCACGATGCGAAATCCGGCGCCAAGAGGAGGTGGGACATGGTCGACAGGTTCAGGGACGGACTTCTGACGCCCACCGAAACGGCCTCCTGCCTTGAGATTCCGCAGTCGACCCTCACCTCGTGGCTGAAGGGCAAGGCTGCCGGAGCCCCACTGGTCCACCAGGTGGATCCGGCACGCAAGGGGCAGCCTTTGGTGCCGTTCATCGCGGTGGCCGAGGCGCACGTGCTCCGCTCTCTGCGTTCCCTCGGCCTTCGCATGAGTGAGATCAAGGAAGCCGCCGCCGCCGTACGGGACGCCTTCGACACCCCTTACGGCCTCGTGTCGAAACGCATCGCGACGGACGGTGTGGACATCTTCGTCGAACACGGTCTCGGAGATCTCCGCAGAGCCTGGGACGGCCAGGCCCCCATCCAGGAAGTGGTCTCCAGCTATCTCCGTTACCTGAACTGGGACGCCGGTGACGACTTTCCCTCCAGCCTGCGGCTGAGGCAGTACCCGGACTCCGTCCCCGTCGTGATCGACCCCAGGTTCGGCCAGGGACTTCCCGTGGTGGCGGCCAATCGCGTCTCGGTCAAGGCGATCACTGACCTATGGGAGGCCTGGGGAGAGCGTCGAGGACATCGCGTACGACTACGCCATGACGCCTGAGCAGGTGGACGCGCTCTGCCAGGCAGTGGTGCATCTTGCCGCCTGAGTTCTTCCTCGACCGGAATCTCGGTCGTCGTGTCGCCGAAGGACTGAGGACTTGCGGGTGGACCGTTCACCGCATCGTCGACGTCTTCCCGGACGACGGGCAGGACGTCGAGGAGTGGATCGCGCACGGTCTCGACCGGTCGTGGGTCCCGCTCTCGAAGGACGGCCGGATCAAGACGCGGGACCTGGAGATCCAGCCTGTCCTGGAGCGTAAGGCAGTGCTTTTCTATCTCGACAATCAGCAACTTCGCACCACCGAGATGATCGAACGTCTCGTGGCACGCCGTGACGCGATCCACCGGGCTGTCGAGAACGGCGGGCCGGCTGCCTACGCGGTGAGGAGCGACCGCATCGAGCGCACCTGGCCGTGACGGGGTGAACTGCGCGCCGGCGGCGGGGGCTCAGCGGACCCGGGGTTCGGCGGACGAGCGGCCGGCGAACAGTTCCGCCTGGCGCTCGCTCGGCAGGTTCCCCAGCGAGATGAGGTGCGGCGCCTGGGCGAAGCCCATCGCGCGGGCCGCCTCCTTCGCCGACCACAGCGCCCGCACGGTGCCCTGGACCCCGGCGGGGGGATACCCGGCGATGATGGCCGCGCAGGCGACGGCGGCGGCCGACGCCCCGCCGGTGTCGGTGAGTTCGGACACCAGCCCGACGTCGAAGGCCCGCCGGGCGGAGATCCGTTCCGCCGTCCCCATCAGCATCATCCGCGCCACCTCCCCGTAGGGCATCCGCTGGGCCAGGAGCACCGACTCGTACGCGCTGACCATCCCGTACGTGGTGTGCGGGTCGAAGAACAGGGCGTCGGCGCCGGCCACGACGAACTCGCACTCCCCGAGCAGGTAGAAGGCGCCCCCGCAGGCCATCCCCTCCACGGCGGCGACGACCGGCTTCCACAGGTCGTTCGCCTTCGGACCGACGGTGAGCAGCGGATCGTCCTGCATATACGGGGAGCCGGGCTGCGGCACGACGGCGTCCCGGTCGAGGCCGGTGCAGAACGCCCGCTGTCCCGCCCCGGTGAGGACGACGGCCCGTACCGAGTCGTCGAACCGCAACTCCCGCCAGACACACTTCAGTTGGCGGACGGCCTCGAGGTCGAGGGCGTTCAGCCGGGCCGGCCGGTCGAGGGTGACGACGGCGACCCCGGTGTCCTTGTCGATGTCCCGTCGCACGCTCACGGCCGCTCCAGAACCCACTGCGGAAGCCCCCCGCCGTCGAAGACGACCTGTACGCGGGCGCCGATGCGGATGCGGTCGGGGGAGAAGGAGTCGATCGCCGCCCCCGGTCCGCTCACCAGGTTCCCCACCATCCGTATCCGGGGCGTCTCGGCCAGCTCGACGAGGATCACGTTGTAGGGGGCGTGGGCGGCGTAGTCGGGCAGCAGGGGTGGATGCGGGACGACGTAGGACCAGATCCGGCCGCGTCCCGACGTCCGCCGCCACTCGCTCGCGAAGGACCGGCAGTGCGGGCAGCAGGGGCGGGGCGGGAAGCGGGGTTCGCCGCAGTCGGCGCAGGCCTGGACGCGGAGTTCGCCCTGGGCGGCGTACCGCCAGAAGGGGGCACCGTCGGCGTCGGTGACGGGGGTGAGCATCGCGGGATCAACTCCTCGGTGCGTTCTCCTCGGTGCGGGTCAGTTCCTGAGCAGCAGGGCGGAGGTCGGGACGCCCTCGCCGGCCGTGACGAGGCAGGTCGCCGCTCCGGGCACCTGGGCGGTGCTGGTCCCGCGCAGCTGCTTGACGCCCTCGTTGATGAGGTTGAAGCCGTGGACGTAGGCCTCGCTGAGTCCGCCCCCGCCGGTGTTGAGGGGCAGCCGTCCGCCGGTCTCCAGGGCCCCTCCCTCGGTGAACGCGCCACCCTCTCCCCGGCCGCAGAACCCGTACCCCTCCAGGGAGAGCGGGACGAGGGGCGTGAAGGCGTCGTAGATCTGCGCGACGTCGACGTCGGACGGGGTGAAGTCGGCGTGTTTCCACAGGTGCCGGGCGGCCGCCCAGGCGGGGCCGGTGAGGGGATCGTCGTTCCAGTAGTTGACCATGCCGTGGTGCTGGGCGGGCAGGCCCTGGGCGGCGGAGTGGACGTACACGGGTGCCCGGCGGCAGTCCCTGGCCCGCTCGCGGCTCACGACCACGCACGCCAACGCCCCGTCCGTCTCCAGGCAGTTGTCGTACAGGCACAGGGGCTCGCTGATCCACCGGGACGACATGTACATCTCGCGGGTGAGGGGCCGTTCGTACATCACGGCGGCCGGGTTCTGGTTGGCGCGGTTGCGGCAGGCGAGGGCGACGTTGAAGAGATGGTCGCGGGTGGCGCCGTACTCGTGCAGATAGCGGCGGGCGAGCATGGCTATCTCGTCGGCGGGCCGCAGCAGCCCGAAGGGCCGGGTCCACTGGGCGGGGGTGGGGAGCTGGACGGCGGTGTTGGTCCACGGACGCGGTCCGGAGCCCCGTTTCCGGGACCGCCAGGCGACCCCCACCGTGGCCTGTCCGGCGGCGATGGCGGCGGCGAGGTGGGCGACGGTGGCGCAGGAACCACCGCCGCCGAACCCGATCTTGCTGAAGAAGCTCAGGTCACCGAACCCGACGGCCTTCGCGAGCTCGACCTCGTCCGTCTCCTCCATGGTGTAGGAGGCGAGGGCGTCGACCTCGCCGGGGGCGATCCCGGCGTCGTCGAGGGCGGCGAGGACGGCCCGGCAGGCGAGCGTGCGTTCGTCCTCGGGGAGGTGCTTGGCGAAGGACGTCTGCCCGATGCCGACGATGGCCGTGGCGTCCTTGATTCCGGTCACTGCGGGCATGCCGCACCCACCTCCACACGGCGACAGTGCTGCTGACAGTCCGTCAGGTTACCGCTAATCTGACGGTCAGTCAGCTAGTGGTCGGGTGGGGAGGCTGGTCATGCGTGGTGACATGGAGTGGGGGACGATCCCCGGCCTGGTCCGCTGGTCCGCCGAGCGGTACGCGACGACCGAGGCGGTGGTGGAGGGCCGTACCCGGATCTCGTACGCCGAGCTCGGCGCCCGCGTCGAACGCGCGGCGGCGGCCTGTCTGGCGAACGGGGTGCGGGCGGGCGACCGCGTGGCCGTCTGGGCCCCGAACTCGCTGGACTGGATGGTGGCGGCGCTCGGCGCGGTGAGCGCGGGGGCGGTGCTGGTGCCCCTGAACACCCGTCTCAAGGGCACGGAGGCGGCGGACGTACTGCGCCGCAGCGGGACGCGGCTGCTGTTCGTGACGGGCACCTTCCTCGGGACGTCGTACGTGGCGTCGCTGCGGCGGGCGGCGGCGGAGGGCGCCGGCGGCGGCCCGCTGCCGGGGCTTCCCGCGCTGGAGCAGGTGGTGGTCCTCTCGGACGACGCCCCGGCGGACTTCCGGACCTGGAAGGACTTCCTGGCGAGCGGGGAGGGCACCGGGACGGCGGAGGTCCGGGCGCGGGCGGACCGGGTGGCGGGGGAGTGGCCCTCGGACATCGTCTTCACCTCGGGTACGACGGGCCGCCCCAAGGGCGCGGTGATCACCCACGCGCAGACCCTGCGGGCGTACGAGATCTGGACCGACCTGGCGGGGCTGCGGCAGGGCGACCGCTATCTGATCGTGAACCCGTTCTTCCACACCTTCGGCTACAAGGCGGGCGTGATCGCCTGTCTGATGCGGGGCGCGACGATGATCCCGCAGCCGGTGTTCAACGTGGACACGGTCCTCGCGAACGTGGCGTCGGAACGGGTCTCGGTCCTCCCCGGCCCGCCGACCCTGCACCAGTCGCTCCTTGACCACGCGTCCCGGGACAAGCACGACCTGTCGGCGCTGCGGCTGGTCGTCACGGGCGCGGCGGTGGTGCCGCTGCGGCTCGTCGAACGCCTGCGGGGCGAACTGGGCGTGGAGACCGTCCTGACGGCGTACGGCCTCTCGGAGGCGAGCGGTGTCGTCACGATGTGCCGCCGCGGGGACGACCCCACGGTCATCGCCTCGACGTCGGGCCGCGCGATCCCCGGCACCGAGGTGCGGGTGGACGCGGCGCCGGGCGAACCCGGGGAGGTCCTGGTCCGCGGCTTCAACGTGATGCGCGGCTACTACGAGGACGAGACGGCGACGGCGGAGGCCCTGACGGAGGACGGCTGGCTGCGCACCGGTGACGTGGGCGTCCTGGACGCCGCCGGCAACCTCCGGATCACCGACCGCCTCAAGGACATGTTCATCGTCGGCGGCTTCAACGCCTACCCGGCGGAGATAGAGCAACGCCTGGGCCTGCACCCGGACGTGGCCGACGTGGCCGTGATCGGCGTCCCCGATCCCCGCCTGGGCGAGGTGGGCAAGGCGTACGTGGTGCGGCGTCCGGGCGCGGTCTCCACGGCCGAGGACCTGATCGCCTGGGCCCGGCGGGAGATGGCCAACTACAAGGTGCCGAGAGCGGTGGAGTTCGTGCCCGTCCTGCCTCGCAACGCGAGCGGCAAGGTGGTCAAGGGCGAGCTGCGCTCCCGCTGAGCGCGCGTGCCCCCGGACGCGCGACAGCCGCGGCGGCTCCCCTCCGCGCCGCCGCGGCCGATCCCCGTCGCCTTGGTGACGGGTGGTGCCTACTTGCCGTCCAGGTCCAGGGCGGGCGGGACGGGTGCGTGGTTCTCGAGCGAGACGATCTTCTCCTCGGCCGCCGGTGTGGCTGCCTCGGCCTCCAGCGTCGCCGGCTTGGACAGGGCCGGCAGGATCGGAGCGTGGTTCTCCAGCGTGGTGATGTCCGCGGTGGCGTTCGTCGTCTGATTCTCGGTGTTGCTCATGTTCGGCTCCCCCTGGGAGTGTTCAAGTGAGTGAGGCGTCTCTGTCCGGCGATTCCCCCGAGTATCGCCGGACAGAGACATGTGCCGGAGCCCACCCCCCAGCGGGCTCGTCCGGTCCGTCTGCCCCCCGAAGCGACGGACCGTTGAGTAGACCCTGCCAGGCGGTCATAAACGTTCGATGAACGCCACCGACGGCGAGTTCACGACGCGTCCAGAGGTGCCAGCAGACGGCGTACCTCGACCGCCTCGGGCGCTCCCGACCGCTCCAGGAGGGACAGGGCCTCGTGCCAGCAGGCTCGTGCCCGGTCCGACTGGCCGAGTGCGTGCAGGCTCCGGCCCAGCGCGGTCAGCACACTGCCTCGGATGAGGTCCCCGCCAATGAACCCGATCGCCAGTGCCTGTTCGGCGTGTTGCGCGGCCTGGGCCGGACGCCGGTCGGCCAGGTGCAGTTGGGCGATGCGGAAGTGCGTCGTGCCCTCCCACAGGCGCTGCCGGTTGCTGCCGAACATCTCCAGCGCGTCGGACAGCTGCACCAGGCCGTCGGAGAGCCTGCCGGCGCTGATCAGTGCGACGCCGAGGGCGTAACGGCCGTTCGCGAGGCGCAGGGTGAGTCCGAGTTGCTGGTAGATGTCGACACCCTGCCGGGCCAGGGTGACGGCGTCGCTCGGGCGGTTCATCCGCTCGTAGAGCCGCGAGAGGTTGCACAGCGCGTTGGCCTCTCCCGGCCGGTTCCCGTCCGCCCGATAGCCGTCCCTGGCGGTGGTGAGGAACTTCTCGGCCTCTTCGTAGCGGCCCTGGCCGAGGGCGATGATCCCCCGGTCCGTCGCCGCCCAGCTCACCGGCGTCGCGTCGTGCGCCGCCGTGGCGAGTTCGATCGCGCGCCGGGCCTCCTCGTCCGCCTCGGAGTAACGTCCGGCGGCCAGATGGACGTTGGACAGTGCCGTCCGCGCGCGGCTCTCCGCGCGGACGTCGGCGGCGTCCTGCGCGGCGTCCCGCAGGGCCGTGGCCGCCCACTCGTACTGCTTCGCGTTCGCGCCCGACTCCGCCAGGTCCTTGGCGGCCCAGAGCAGATCGACGGCACGACGCAGCCCACTGCCCGACTGCTGCTGCCGTGCGCACGCCAGCAGGCACTGCGCCTCGGCGAACAGCCAGTCCAGGGCCTGGGTCCGCTCGCCGAAGGACAGCCCCCGGTACGAGGTGGGCTCCAGGTGGACGACCGTGCGGTCGCCGGGCCGCTCGATCGTGTACACCCCTGCCGCCGTCGCCAGATAGAAGTCCAGCAACCGCGACAACGCCGCGCCGCGCTCGCCGGGTGGTTCGTCGCGGTCGGCGCACGCACGCGCGTAGAGCCGTACCAGGTCGTGGAAGCGATAGCGGCCGGGGGCCGCGGATTCCAGCAGGGAGGTGTCCACCAGGGACTCCAGCAGGTCCTCGGTGTCCTCCGCCGGCAGGTCCAGGACCGCCGCGGCCGCCGCCAGGGAGGTGTCCGGGCCGTCCGCCAGGCCGAGCAGCCGGAACGCGCGGGCCTGGGCGGGCTCCAGCGCGCCGTAGCCGAGTTCGAAGGTCGCCTTCACCGCCAGGTCGCCCGCCTGGAGCTCGTCCAGCCGGCGCCGTTCGTCCGCCAGCTTGGCGGCGAGGACGGACACCGTCCAGGTGCGGCGGGCGGCCAGCCGGGAGGCCGCGATCCGGATCGCCAGCGGCAGGAAGCCGCACGCGGCCACCACGTCCAGCGCGGCCTTGCGCTCCGCCGCGACCCGTTCCTCGCCGACGATCCGGGTGAAGAGGGCGAGAGCCTCCTCGGGGGACATCACGTCCAGGTCGACGAGATGCGCTCCCGCCAGGTCCACCATCCGCACCCGTGAGGTGACCAGCGCCGCGCAGCCCTCCGTGCCCGGCAGCAGGGGGCGTATCTGGGCCGCGTCCTTCGCGTTGTCCAGCAGCACCAGCACCCGGCGGCCGTCCAGCACCGAGCGGTACAGCGCCGCCCGCTCCTCCAGGGAGTCGGGGATCGCCGAGTCCGCCGTGCCCAGGGCCCGCAGGAACGACCCGAGGACCGTCTCCGGCTCCGCCGACCGCGGCCCCGCGCCCTGGAGATCGACGTACAGCTGGCCGTCGGGGAAGGCGGGACGGGCCTGGTGGGCCACGTGCACGGCGAGGGTCGTCTTGCCCACGCCCCCGATGCCCGCGAGCGCGGACACGGCCATCACCCGGCCGCCGGCGCCCGTGCCGTCACCGGCTCCGGCCAGCACCTCGCTCAGTTCCCGTACGAAGGCGGAACGTCCGGTGAAGTCGGGCACCGTGGCCGGGAGTTGCGCGGGCCGCACCCGTACCACCGCCGGCTCCGTCGTCGACGCCGACGGCTCCGCCAGCTCCGGGTCGGCCCGCAGGATGCGGTGCTGCAGCTGCCGCAGTCCGGCCCGCGGATCCACCCCCAGCTCCTCGGACAGCAGCCGTCGGGTGTCCGCGTACACCGCGAGCGCCTCCGCCTGCCGGCCGCTGCGGTACAGCGCCAGCATCAGCAGTTCGCGCAGCCGCTCGCGGAGCGGGTACGCCGCGGTGAGGGCGGTGAGCTCGGAGACGGCCTCCGCGTGGCAGCCCTGCTCCAGGTCCATGTCGAGCCGGGACTCCAGCAGTCCCAGCCGCCATTCCTCCAGCCGGACGCGCTGCGCCTCCGCGTACGGCCCGGGGACGCCGGCCAGGGCCTCCCCGTCCCACAGCCCCAGCGTCCGGTTCAGCACCTCGCGGGCGTGCGAGAGGTCGCCGGCGGTCCGTGCCTTCTCCGCCTCCACCGCCCACTCCTGCGCCACCGCCAGGTCCAGCGCGCCCTCGGCCGGCACGCGCACCGCGTAGCCGCCCGACTCGCTCACCAGGACGCCCGGGTCGAGCACCTTGCGCAGCCGGGAGGCGTAGGTCCGTACCGCCGCCAGCGCCTGCGACGGAGGCTCCTCGCCCCACAGCGCGTCGATCAGCTCGGCTGCGGTGGCCGTACGTCCCTCACGCAGCAACAGGGCTGCCAGCAGGGCGCGTTGCTGCGGTGAACCGGTGGCCAGCCGCTCGTCGCCGCGGCGTGCGCGCACCGGGCCGAGCACGTCGAAGCGCAGCGTCGCCGGCTCCTCGGGGGAGCCGGGCCGTCTCTGCTCCGGCACACGCGGGTCGCGGTGTCCTACCCGGTCGTCCATCAGGGCTCCCTTTAGGCATCCGAACTACTAGGCCAGTTTGCCCTGTCCATGCCGGAAGCGTCAGCTTGCCCGGCAGGTGCACGGGAGTCCACACACCCCTCACATCCGGTGTGCACACATCCCCACAGAGTCGATCAACTCCGACTCCCGCCCGCTAGCTGACGATCCGTCAGATCGGCGCTACCGTGCCCCCATGGAGAACGCATTGGAGACCGCGAAGACCGCGAGGACCGCGAAGGCCACGGAGAACCTCCCGCTGATCATCTCCGTCGACGACCACACCGTGGAGCCGAGCACCGTCTGGCAGGACCGCCTCCCGAAGAAGTACCTCGACACCGGGCCCCGCGTCGTCCGGGCCCCGCTGAAGGAGATGACCTTCCTCGGCGGCCGCTTCAAGCCCGTCATGGGCGAGCCAGGCGACGACGGCCCGATCGGCGACTGGTGGATCTACGAGGACCTGCGCCGCCCCCTCACCCGCCTGGACACCGCCGTCGGCTTCAGCAGGGACGAGATCAAGCTGGAGGTCATCACCTACGAGCAGATGCGCCCGGGGTCCTTCGACGTCCCCTCCCGGCTCGCCGACATGGACGTCAACCACGTCCAGTCCGCTGTCTGCTTCCCCACCTTCCCGCGCTTCTGCGGCCAGACCTTCACCGAGGCCGCCGACCACGAGCTGGGTCTGCTGTGCGTGCGCGCCTACAACGACTGGATGGTGGAGGAGTGGTGCGGCCCGCAGGCGCGGGGCCGGCTGATCCCGCTCACCCTCATCCCGCTCTGGGACGCCGAACTGGCGGCGGCGGAGGTCCGGCGCAACGCCGCCCGCGGGGTCCGCGCGGTCGCCTTCTCCGAGATACCCCCGCACCTCGGCCTGCCCTCCGTCCACACCGACGACTGGGACCCCTTCCTCGCCGCCTGCGACGAGACCGGCACGGTCGTGGCCATGCACATCGGCTCGTCGAGCCGGATGCCCTCCACCTCCGCCGACGCGCCGCCCGCCGTCGGCTCCACCATCACCTTCGCCAACTGCTGCTTCTCGATGGTCGACTGGCTGATGAGCGGCAAGTTCGAGCGCTTCCCGAACCTGAAGGTGATGTACGCGGAGGGCCAGATCGGCTGGATCCCCTACATCCTGGAGCGCGCCGACGTGGTGTGGGAGGAGAACCGGGGCTGGGGCGGGGTCGCGGACAAGGTCCACCGTCCCCCGTCCGAGCTGTTCGCCGAGCACGTCTTCGGCTGCTTCTTCGACGACGCCTTCGGCCTCCGGAACCTCGACTCCATCGGCGTCGGGAACGTCCTCTACGAGACCGACTACCCGCACTCCGACTCCACCTGGCCGAAGTCACGTGAGGTCGGCGAGGCGCAGATGGGTCACCTGGCGCCGGACGTGGTCGAGCGGATCGTACGGGGCAACGCGATCGACCTGCTGGGGCTGACCCCGGACGGTCTCTGGAGCCCGCGGTGAGTCTCGACTACGGCATCCAGCTCCCGGTCCAGTCCCAGTCCACGCTCTACGCCGAACCCTGGGAGGCGGACGCGGGCCCCGCCGACCTCGTCGAGATCGCCCGCGCCGCCGACCGCGCCGGCTTCGCCTATGTCGCCGCCTGCGACCACGTGGCGATCCCGCACCGGCTGGCCGAGGCCATGAGCACGGTCTGGTACGACCCCGTGGCCACCCTCGCCCACCTGGCCGCCGTGACCGACCGGGTCCGGCTGCTCGCGCACGTCGCCGTCGTCGGCCTGCGCCACCCGCTGCTCACCGCCAAGCAGTACGCGACCCTCGACCACCTCAGCGGCGGCCGGCTGATCCTCGGCGTGGGAGCCGGTCACGTGCGGGAGGAGTTCGAGGCGCTGGGGGTGGACTTCGAGCGGCGGGGCGCCGTGCTCGACGAGACGATCGACGCGCTGCGCGCCGCGCTCGGGCCGGACGAGTTCCCCTCCCACCACGGCAAGTCGTACGACTTCGAGGGGCTCGGGCAGCGGCCCCGGCCGGCCCAGGCGCGGGTGCCGCTCTGGGTCGGCGGCTCCTCCCCGGCCGCCGTCCGCAGGGCCGCCCTCAAGGGCGACGGCTGGCTGCCCCAGGGCGACCCGAGGGACCGGCTGCCCGCGCAGATCGAGACGCTGCGGCGGCTGCGCGGGGACGACACACCGCTCACCGTCGGCGCCATCACCGAGCCGCTGTACGTCGGCGCCCCCGGCTGGGAGGTGGGCCGCCGCACCCTCACCGGGCCGCCCGAGGTCCTCGCCGAGTCGCTGCGGGCCTACGGGGCGATGGGCGTCCACCAGCTCCAGGTGCGCTTCCGCTGCCGGAGCCGCACCGAACTCACCGACCAGATCGCGCTGTTCGGAGCCGAGGTGGGGCCGCTGCTGGACAGCGCGTCCTGAAGGGGGGACGCGACGTGCGCCGGTTCCCCACCCACCTTCCCGGCGCACGTATCTGACGTTCCGTCAGATACGGCGCTACGATGCTGAGCTCCACCGAGGCGAAGGGAGCCGGCATGGGCAAGCTCGACGGACGGGTGGTTCTCGTCACCGGATCGGCGCGCGGCCAGGGCGAACAGGAGGCGCGGCTGTTCCGGCAGGAGGGCGCCGAGGTGATCGTCGCCGACGTGCTCGACGAGCAGGGCAAGGCGCTCGCCGAGGAGATCGGCGCGCTGTACGTCCACCTCGATGTGGGGGTCGAGGAGGAGTGGACCGCGGCGGTGCGGGAGGCCAAGCGGGCGTACGGCCATCTCGACGGGCTCGTCAACAACGCCGGCATCCTGCGTTTCAACGCCCTCGTCGACACCCCTCTCGATGAGTTCATGCAGGTCGTACGGGTCAACCAGGTCGGCTGCTTCCTGGGCATCCGGACCGCCGCGCCGGAGCTGTCCGACGGCGGCACCATCGTCAACACCGCCTCCTACACCGGGCTCACCGGCATGGCGGCCGTGGGTGCCTACGCGGCGACCAAGCACGCGGTGCTCGGCCTCACCCGGGTCGCGGCCCTGGAGCTGGCTCCCCGCCGTATCCGGGTCAACGCGGTCTGTCCCGGAGCCGTCGACACGGCGATGTCCAACCCCTCCCGTCTGGAGCCGGACTCCGACCCCGAGGAGACGACCCGCGCCCTCGACTCCCTCTACCGCAAGCTCGTACCCCTGGGCCGGATCGGCCGCGCGGACGAGGTGGCCCGGCTCGCCCTCTTCCTCACCTCGGAGGACTCGTCGTACATCACCGGGCAGCCGTTCGTGATCGACGGGGGCTGGCTGGCGGGGGTTTCGGTCATCTGACCGTTCGTCAGCTATTGACCATCCAGGAGCCCGGTGCCACAGTCGGCGGCATCCGCTGAATCTGACGGACCGTCAGTTAATCGCGATCCAGGAACCGGGACGGTGAACCTCCGTGGAATTCGGGCTCTTTGTACAGGGATACGTGGGCAAGCGCGCCGAGACCGATCCGCTCGCCGAGCACAAGGCGCTGATGGAGGAGACCGAGTACGTCATCCAGGCGGACAAGTCCGGCTTCAAGTACGCCTGGGCGTCCGAGCACCACTTCCTGGAGGAGTACTCGCACCTCTCCGCCAACGACGTCTTCCTCGGCTACCTCGCCCACGCGACCGACCGCATCCACCTCGGCTCGGGCATCTTCAACCCGCTCGCCCAGGTCAACCACCCGGTGAAGGTCGCCGAGAAGGTCGCCATGCTCGACCATCTCACCGTGAACCGCTTCGAGTTCGGCAGCGGACGCGGCGCCGGCTCGCACGAGATCCTCGGCTTCCTGCCCGGCATCACCGACATGAACTACACGAAGGAGATCTGGGAGGAGACCATCGCCGAGTTCCCCAAGATGTGGCTCCAGGACGAGTACGTCGGCTTCCAGGGCAAGCACTGGCAGCTGCCGCCGCGCAAGATCCTGCCGAAGCCGCACGGGAAGTCGCACCCGGCCATGTGGTACGCGGCCGGGTCCCCGCCCTCGTACGCGATGGCCGCCCGCAAGGGCCTCGGGGTGCTCGGCTTCAGCATCCAGAAGGTCTCCGACATGGAGTGGGTGCTGGAGCAGTACAAGACGGCGGTGGTGAACGCCGAGCCGATCGGCGACTTCGTCAACGACAACGTGATGGTGACGACGACGGCGATCTGCGCGCCCACGCACGACGAGGCGATCCGGATCGCCGTCGAGGGCGGGCTGCACTATCTGCCCTCGCTCGTGTTCCGCTACCACGACACCTTCCCCCGGCCCGAGGGCTTCCCGGTCTGGCCGGAGACGCTGCCCGAGTACAACGCCGAGTTCGTCGAACTCCTCGTCGAGGAAGAGCTGTTGATCTGCGGCGACCCGGACGAGGTGCTGCGGCAGTGCAAGCGGTGGGAGCAGGCGGGGGCCGATCAGCTGTCCTTCGGGCTGCCGGTGGGCGTGCCGAAGGAGGAGACGCTCCAGACGATCCGGCTGATCGGTGAACAGGTCATTCCGAAGATCGACACGGATCCCGTCCATCGCACCACCCGGTTCCGCCAGGGCGCGTAGTCGCTGTCGCGGACTTGCGGGCGCGTCATCGCCTTGGGGCTGCGGGTCGTTCGGCGGCTGCCACTCCGTCGTGGCTGGTCGCGCCCACGCGGCGGAGCCGCACAGCGGTACAGCCCCGCGCCCCTTCAGGGCGCCCATCGCATCGGAGTCGATAAGGAGCCCTCATGCTTGATCACGTCATCAAAGGCGCGACCGTCGTCGACGGGACCGGTGCGCCCGCCTACGTCGCCGACGTCGGGATCCGGGACGGGCGGATCGCCGTGGTCGGGTCGGTCACCGAGGAGGCGCGGACCAGCGAGGACGCGCACGGGCTCGTCCTCGCCCCCGGCTTCGTCGACCCGCACACGCACTACGACGCCCAGCTCTTCTGGGACCCGTACGCGACCCCGTCCCTGAACCACGGGGTGACCACGGTCGCGGGCGGGAACTGCGGGTTCACGCTCGCGCCGCTGAACCCGGACCGTCCCGAGGACGCCGACTACACCCGTCGGATGATGTCCAAGGTGGAGGGCATGTCCCTGATCGCGCTGGAGGAGGGGGCGCCCTGGAGCTGGCACGGCTTCGGGGAGTACCTGGACGCGCTGGAGGGGCGGATCGCCGTCAACGCCGGGTTCATGGTGGGGCACTGCGCGCTGCGCCGGTACGTGATGGGCGCGGACGCGGTGGGTGGGCAGCCGAGCGAGCAGCAACTGGCCGACATCGTCCGGCTGCTGCACGAGGCCATGGACGCGGGCGCGTGGGGTTTCTCCACCACCCAGTCCTCGACCCACTCCGACGGCGACGGGCAGCCGGTCGCCTCCCGGCACGCCCGGCCGGAGGAGCTGCTCGCGCTGTCCCGGGCCGTCGGCGAGCACGAGGGCACCCAGATCGAGGCGATCGTGGCGGGCTGTCTGGACCAGTTCAGCGACGCCGAGATCGATCTGTTCGTGGAGATGAGCGCGGCCGCCGGACGCCCCCTGAACTGGAACGTCCTCACCGTCGACGCGGCCGTTCCGGAACGCGTGCCCCGGCAGCTCATGGCGAGCGAACGGGCGCGGAAGGCCGGCGGCCGGGTCGTCGCGCTGACCATGCCGATCCTCACGCCGATGAACATGTCCCTGGGCACGTTCTGCGCGCTGAACCTGATCCCGGGATGGGGGCCGGTCCTCGGCCTGCCCGTCCCGGAGCGGATCGAGCGGCTGCGGGACCCGGAGCTGCGGGCGGAACTGCTGAGGCGGGCGAACTCCAAGGAGGCGGGCGTCTTCCGGCGGCTGACCAACTTCGGCCGGTACGTCATCGGCGACACCTACAGCGCGGCGAACGAGGGCCTCACCGGGCGGGTCGTACGCGACATCGCCGCCGAACGCGGCCTGGACCCCTTCGCCTGTCTGGTCGAGATCTGCGCCGCCGACGAACTGCGTACAGTCCTGTGGCCCATGCCGACGGACAACGACCCGGACTCCTGGGCGCTGCGGGCGGACACCTGGAGCCACGAGGACGTGCTGCTCGGCGGCTCCGACGCGGGCGCGCACCTGGACCGGATGTGCGGGGCGCCGTACACCACGCGCTTCCTCGGCGACTGTCTGCGCGGCCGGAAGCTCGCGGGCCTGGAGCAGGCGGTGAAGATGCTGACGGACGACCCGGCGCGGCTGTTCGGCCTCCGCGAGAGGGGCCGGATCCGGGAGGGCTGGCATGCGGATCTCGTCCTGTTCGACCCGGAGCGGATCGACGCCGGCAAGGCCACCCTGGTGCACGACCTGCCGGGCGACAGCCCGCGGCTGGACTCGAAGGCGATCGGCGTGCGGGCGGTCTGGGTCAACGGCGTGGCGGCCATCCGCGACGACGTGGTGACGGGCGCCGTCCCGGGCCGGGTGCTGCGCTCGGGGCGGGACACCAGGACGGTGAGCACCAGGTGACGAACGGGAGCGGCACGACCGACGGATCTCGCGGGTCCGAAGGCTCCGAGGGGTCCGGAGGCTCCGAGGGGTCCGGAGGCTCCGAGGGGTCCGGTGGGTCCCAGGGGTCCGGTGGGTCCCAGGGGTCCGGTGGGTCCCAGGGGTCCGGCGGGTTCCACGGCTCTGGCGGGTCCCAGGGGTCCGGTGGGCCCCACGGGTCCGGCGGGCAGCGGCTGTTCGTCGGCGGTGTCTGGGTGGAGCCCGACGGCGGGCACTACGAGGTCGTCGACCCGGCGACCGAGGGGACCGTCGGTCTGGCTCCGGAGGCCTCCCGGGAGCAGGTGCGCGCTGCCTGCGCGGCGGCCCGGGAGGCCTTCGGGCCCTGGTCGCGCACCTCGCCCGAGGAACGGGCGGCGATCCTCGCCCGAGCGGCCGACATCATGCGCGCCCGGCTGCTGCCGTACGCCGAGTTGGCCCAGGCGGAGACCGGCGCCACGACCGGCACCGCGCGCGGGATGCAGGTCGGGGTGGGGGTGGCCCGCTTCCGGCGCTACGCGCGCGTGGAGCCCGCCGAGTGGCCGATCGCGCCGCAGGTCAACGAGGCCGGGCCGATGGGGAGGGCGGGCGTGATGGGCGCGGTCGCCGTACGGCAGCCGGTCGGGGTCGTCACCTGCGTCACCTCCTACAACAACCCGTGGGCGAACCCGGCCGGAAAGGTCGCCCCCGCACTCGCCATGGGCAACACGGTGGTCGTGAAACCGGCGCCGCAGGACCCCCTGTCCGTCTACCGGATGGCGGAGGCGCTGGAGGCGGCGGGCGTGCCGCGCGGGGTGGTGAACGTCGTCTCCGGGCGGGCCGTCGAGATCGGCGAGACGGCGGTGTCGTCGCCGGACGTCGACATGGTGAGCTTCACCGGCTCGACGGCGGTCGGGCAGCGCATCGCCGAGGTGTGCGGCCGGGACATGCGGCGCCAGCTGATGGAGCTGGGCGGGAAGGGCGCGGCGGTCGTCCTCGACGACGCGGACCTCGCCTCGGCGGTGGCCGGCATCGGCACCACCTTCTCCTTCTACAGCGGCCAGATCTGCACCGCCCCGACGCGGGTGCTGGCACAGCGCCGGGTGTACGACCGGCTGGTGGAGCACCTCGCGGCGTACGCGGGCCGGTTGCCGGTGGGCGACCCCCGCGCCCCGGACACGGTGGTCGGCCCGGTGATCTCGGCCGCGCATCGGGACCGGGTGGAGTCGTACGTCGAACTCGGCCGGAAGGAAGGGGCGGTGGTCGTCGCGGGTGGCGAACGCCCGCCGCTGGAGCGGGGTTTCTACGTCGCTCCCACCCTCCTCGCCGACTGCACGAACGACATGCGGGTGGCGCGGGAGGAGATCTTCGGCCCGGTGGTCACGGTCATCCCCTTCGACGAGGAGGAGGAGGGCATCGCCCTGGCCAACGACAGCGACTACGGCCTGATCGACTACGTCTGGTCGGCGGACGTGGCCCGGGCCTTCCGGGTCGCCCGCAGGCTCCGGGCCGGCGGCGTCGGCATCAACACCGTGGGCCGCAACATGGAGGCCCCGTTCGGAGGGTTCAAGCGGAGCGGCGTCGGGCGGGACGTCGGCTCGTACGCCCTGCACGCGTACAGCGAGGTGCAGGCGATCGTGTGGCCGGGGTGAGAACGCTTCACACGCCGGCCGTCACAGGTCGAACACCGCACGTAGGCCGATCTCGACCGCTTCCATGATCCGCTCGTCCACAGCACCCAGATCCTCCGTGAACCGAACGGCGGACAGGGTCCGGAACTCGCCGAGCACGATCGTGCCGGCCGAGGGTGAACTCACGGGGATGTCCACAAGTGTCGACTCGCGCACCTGCTGGGGATAGACCAGTACGCACGTCGCCGATTTGTGCTGGGCGTTGAGGGCGTCTGAGGAGATCACCAGAACGTGCGCCGGTCCTCCGGCGAAGGCCAGTTCGTAGATGTGGCCCCGCTTCACCGCCCCGCCACCCGGCCCCATCGCTCGAAGGTCGCCTCCTCGCTCTCGGAGGGTTCGGCGGTCGTCGTCACGATGCCGGCCTCGGCTCGCAGCTGCGCGGATTTCTCCAACTGCTCGGCGAGCATCTGCTGACGCAGTATGCGGGCCGTGTACGCGGATGCGTTGCCCTTGGCCTTCACGAAGGAAGCCACGTCGTCCGGCAGGCTCATCGTCATGTTCACCGTCATGGCTTCATCATACGACCGGCATGATGACTCACCCCGCCAGATCCACCCGGATGGTGAGCAGCCCCGTCCCCAGGGCCCGTACCGCCGCGCTGTTGGCCCTGGGCAGGGTGCGCAGGCGGGCCACCGCGTCGTCGTCGGGCAGCAGGTGGGCGGTGCCGTGGTGCCACTGCCCACCGATCCTCACCCGCACCCGCGGATCGGCCTGGATGTTGCGGACGTACTGCGACCGCTCGCCGAACTCCGAGACCAGCCAGAAGACGTCGCCGACCCGGCGGCCGCCCAGCGGGGTGCGCCGGGGCAGGCCGGAGACTCGGCCCGTGGTCTCCAGGAGCGTGTGGAACGGCAGGCGGCGCATGAGGGGGTTGGCGACGTACCGCTGGAGGGCGGTGGTCGCGCGGAAACGGAGGTCGCTGGAACGGGTCATGATCCGTAGGACTCCTTCGCGCACAGGTTTGTTGCTTCAATGGTCCCCGACGCCGTCGGCGCGACGAGAGCGGGTAGCTGCACATGCGCGTGGTGACCTGGAACCTGTGGTGGCGGTTCGGTCCCTGGCGGGAACGCCAGAAGGCCATCCTGGCCGTCCTGCGCGAGCTGGACCCCGACGTGGTCGGCCTCCAGGAGGTGTGGGCGGCCGGCGCCGAGAACCTCGCCGAGTGGCTGGCCGACGAACTCGGTCTGCACTGCACCTGGGCTCCGTCACCGGCCCCCGAACGCTGGCGGAAGCGGATCACGGACCCCGACGCCGGTTCGGTCGACATAGGCAACGCGGTGCTGAGCCGCTGGCCGGTGGTGGAACGGGAGACGCTGCTCCTGCCCGCGCCCCCCGACCTGGCCGACGGCCGCGCAGCCCTCTACGCGCGCGTGGCCGCCCCCTCCTTCGACATCCCCTTCTTCACCACCCACCTCACCTCGGCCGGCCACGCCTCGGCGGTCCGCCGCGCCCAGGTCACCGCCCTCGCGGAACTCGTCGCCCGGCACCGCGACGGCACGCCCTTCCCGCCCGTCGTCACCGGTGACTTCAACGCCTGGCCGGACTCCGACGAGGTGCGCCTCTTCGGCGGCACGAGGACCGCGTCGGCCGTCCCCGGGCAGGTCCTCTACGACGCCTGGGACTACGCCGACCCGACCGCCCCCGCCGCCACCTGGGCCCCCGAGAACCCCTACGCGGCCCGCGTGCTGGAACCCGCCGTCCGCATCGACTACATCCACGTGGGCCCGCCCGGCCCGGTCGGCGAAGGCCATGTCCGGCACATCCGCCGCGCGGGCCACGGCCCCGTGGACGGCGTCTGGCCCTCGGACCACGCGGCGGTGGTCGCCGACCTGGCGGAGGAGGAGACGGCGATCATCTAGACCGTCGCCCGACCCGTCTCCCCCTTCTCTCCCGTCCCCTCCGTCCCCGTACCGAAGGCGCGGGCGACGGCGAGGCTGTCCTCGTACACGTGGTGCCGGGTGACCAGGCCGCCCTCGATCGTGAGGTGCAGTGCGAACCGGGCGCGATAGGCCCGCCCGGTGGAGCGGGCGGTCTGGCGGATCTCGCCGAGCACGACCGCGTCGTCACCGTCGACGAGGACGCGTTCGATCCCGGTGGCCGCCTGCCCGGGCACGTGGTGCTCGACGAGCTCGCGGTAGTGGGCGGCGGCGTCGGCACGGGTGGCCCGCTGACGGATCCACGGGGTGGCGCTCCGCGCACGACCGTGCTCGTCCTCCGGCCAGGCCAGCTTCCAGTCGCTCTGCTCGGCGTACAGCTCCGCGATGCGCTCGGGGTCGCCCTCGCCGATCCGGCGCAGCAGTTCCTGGACCACGGCGCGGGGGGTCGTGTGCGTGGCTGAGGACACGGTGGATCCTTCCGATGCGGGTGCCGCGTCCCACTGACGCGACGAGGCCGCCATCATCACCGGCGGAGCCGGCTCGGAGCGATTACCTCCGAGGTAACCGCCTTGCTCGCGCAGGGAGTTGTGCATCCCGTCGAGCGGCCGACCGGGTGCGGGTACGGGTACGGGTACGGCAACGAAAGCCGACGAGGACTGCCGGCATCCGGCAATGACATCGATGGCGCGCAGCGGCGAGGATCTTCGTACCACCGCCCGACCACGGAGGCACCCACCCATGAGCTTCATGAGATCCCCGAGACGGCGCCGTGCCGCCCTGCTCGTCACGGCCACCGCCCTGACGCCGGCCCTGCTCCTCACCACTCCGGCGTTCGCCACCGGCACGACGGCGGCAACGGTCTCGGCGACGACCACGACGGCGTCGGTGGTGACGACCGATACGCCGGTGGACGAGATGTCCGAGGAGGAACTCCGTGTCACGATCGCGCGCATCCTGGCCGACAAGGACAGCGGCAGGAGGGTCCTCCGGGAGGCCGGCGAGGCCCTCGACGGCACCGCCGAGGACATGCGCACCTTCCTGAAGACCGGCTACCGCCTCGCCCAGGCCGAGGACGACGCCGTCGCCATCGGTCGCATCCTGGCGGACGTGAACTCCGGCAGGGGGGTCGTCCGGGAGGCCAACAAGGCCCTCGACGCCGGCACCCCGGAGGCTCTGCGCGCCTTCCTGGAGACCGGGTTCCGCCTGGCCCGGGCCGAGGACGACCGCGTCGCCGTGGCCCGCATCCTGGCCGACCCGAAGATCAGCGCCGCCCTGCGCGCGGCCGCCGAGGAGGTCATCGACGGGACGCCGGAGGAGCTGCGGTACTTCCTGGAGGTCGGCCGGTACGAGGTCGACGGCTAGGAAGGGTCCGCCGGGCGGGTGTTACTCTCCCGGCGGTCAAGATCGAAACGGGGGAGCCGATGACGGCCAGGTCGAGCAGGGGCACGCGGGCCGTCGCGGCGGCACTCTGCACCGTCACGCTGGTGGCGGGCTGCGCGTCGGGCTCCGGTGCGGACGGGCCCACGCGTCACCCCACGCAGGACCTGAGCATCACCGCCGAGGTCGGCGAGCGCTTCACGCTCTCCGTCCCGGAGAACGCGTCCACCCGCGAGCACTGGTTCGTGGTCGCCCCGCAGCCGGACGCGTCGGTGGTCCGTGCCGCCGACCGCACCTACGAGCCGGCCGACGACGGCAAGTCGGTCGGCGGCGGCGGCACCCTCGTCCTCACCTTCGAGGCCACCGGCCGGGGCAGCACCCGGATCGTGCTGCTGCACTGCACGTTCCCCACGGCGGAGACGGCCGCCTGCGGCGGCGCCGCCAGTCCGTCCCCGTCCCCGTCCCCGACGGCCGAACCGGAGCGGGTCACCTACGGGGTCACCGTGCGCTGAGCGCGGTGAGCAACGCGGCGAACGCGGCGGGGGTGGTGAGGACGCAGCGGGCGGGGTCGGCGGACTCGGTCGCTCGTCCCCAGGTGGTGGGCTGAGCCTCCCCCTGGGTCCTTACTCGTCGGCGTCACCGTTTCCGAACCACCATGCCACTTGGCCGACATGACCGGCCCAGGCGTCCAGCGCGTTCTCGACGGCGGCCGGATCCGTGGCGCGCTCGATCGTGATCACGGCGAAGCGCGGGGTGGCAGGGGAGTCGACCAGCCCGCCCGGGCCTTCGACGGCTGCGTGCAGCGCGGTCAGAACTTCCGGTGAGAAGGTGCCGGCCTCCGGGGCGGCCTGGATGCACTCCGGCGCGAGCCCCCTCGGCCGCCGTCACGCCCGCCCGGGTGCACCGGATTCGTGAAGGCCGCCGACGGGCCGGGCAGCGGAGGCGTCGGCGCTCTCGGCACGTCGCCCCAGGGCGTTCATCCATGCGGCCCGCGCTCTCCGCCACTCCCGTGCGCAGCCGCGTGCCCGGCCCGCGGGAAGGGCGTCCGCGCCGATCACGTCTGCGTGGTTCGCCGGGGCGGCTCCGTAGAGGTAGCAGAGATGGTCGACGGCGCGCTGGTGGTCCGAGGAGTGTTCGTCCTGCTGACCTTCGTCCTCGTTCTCGTAGGTGATCGCGGACAGCCGCCATGTCTCGGCGACGTCGAGCAGTCGCCCTTCTCCCTGCGCCCCCTGGCGGAGCAGCATGAGGGCGGCGAACTGGTCGGCGAAGTCCTCCTCCTTGCCCCTCACCGCGAGGTCGAGTACGTCGATCACGGCGTGTGCGCTCTCGTGGAACAGCGATTCCAGCAGGACGGCGGACAGGGCGTCGTCGGAGAGCCCCTGGCCGGCGTCCTGATAGAGGCGCCGTGTCTCGGAGATCTCGTCGTAGCAGATCTCCACTTCGCGGCTCCGGGGGTCGTAGGAGGGCCCTTCACCGGCGCAGGACCGAACGGTCATCACGACCGGCGGGTTCAGCCGCACAAGAGCGGTGACGTGCCGCACGGCCTCCTCCGGCAGCCGCCGTTCCCGGACGAACGCCGCGTCGTCCGCGTCCGGGCTCGACGGCTGGTCATAGCGGACGGTGAAGCTCGGTGCAGCGGTGCTCGGGCCGTCGGCCGCGTTCGTCTGGCAGGCGGTGGTGAGGACGAGGGCCAGTGGCAGTGTCGCGGATCGCAGGGCAGCGCGGCCCCGCCCCTGCCTGCGGACGCTCCCGTCCCCGCTCGTGCGCATCGGCATCACACTCCCCCTTCACCCCAAGCGGACTCAAGTCGACTGCGTGGCAGCTCGGTTACGGCGTTGCCGAGTATGCCGTCGCGTTGTCACGGGTTCGCACGAACGAGCGCACTGCGCACATGCTTCCGTCGTGGGACGGGGAACTCCGGCACGTGAGCTGATCCGCCGAGTTCCTGCCGTCGTCCCCGCCGTCGTTCCATGTCGGCGCCCCCGTCCGAGAGGGAGCGTGCCGTGAGTCAAGTCGAGTTGCTCATGACGGTGTTGGCGGTCTTCGGCGGGGTGTACGCCGTGCTCGGCGTGCTGTGGTGGCTGCGTGACCGGGCCGACCGGATCGCCGTCGCGCAGGTGGACGGGGCGCGCGTGGACCCGTACCACGCGGCTGCCACGGCCGGTGGTGAGCAGGGCGCGGACCGGGCCGGCGCCGCCGAACTGCTGCTGGCCGGTTTGATCCGGATCGAGGAGGACGGGCGGGTGTCGGTCACCGGCGAGGGGGCCGACACCGCCCGGACGCCGGAGCATCCGGTCCCGGCCGCCGTGCTGGTCACGCTGCGCGGGCACGCCGGGCCGTGGCCGCTGAACTGGCTGTACGTGGACGCCGAGCACCGCCGACGGCGCGACCCCTTCCTGCGCGCCGAGGACGCCGGATGGCCGCGTTGGTCCGAGCACGACGGGGACGGCGTCCAGATGGCCGCGATCGTGGTCGCCGCGCTGCTCGCGGGGTGGCTCGCCGCCCAACTGATGTACGCGAGCGGGATGTTCGCCGCGAACGTGGCCGAGATCGCGGCGGGCGTGATCGCGGGTCTGCTGACGTGGGTGGTGTTCGCGCTGGTTCTGCACGTGGTGGTGATGATCGGGTGGCCGGAGCGCCGGTACCGGTTCGCGGAGTACTGCCGAGCACTCCCGCCGCACCCGGCCGAGGCCGCCCTCGACGCGGCGCAGCGCGAGCGGCTCGACCGGGCCATGGCCTACAGCCCTCCGCCAGAGCCGGACAGGTGGCCGCTGGACACCCCGGGCGCGTTCTGACGGCGTACGGCGTACCGAGGGCAGGCGGGAGAACGCGGGGGAGCGGATGTCTCGGGATGGCCCCCCGATGGTTGATGCCGACCAGTCGGTATGGACAGTGGATCGTTCCGCAGGTACAGATGGGAAGTCACCCGCGACGACGCCGTCGACAGAGCCGTACGCAGCGAAAGGCCCCCCATGCGCATCGCCGTCACGATCTTCCTCACCGACGAGACGATCACCCCCACCCGCCTCGCCCGTGAGCTGGAGCAGCGCGGCTTCGCCGGGCTCTATCTGCCCGAACACACGCACATCCCCGTCGAGCGCACCAGCCCCTACCCGGCCGGCGGCGACCTGCCCCGCGAGTACGGCCGCACCCTCGACCCCTTCGTCGCCCTCGGTCAGGCGGCGGCGGTGACGGAGACGCTGGGCCTCGGCACCGGCATCACGCTCGTCGCCCAGCACGACCCGATCGACCTCGCCAAGCAGATCGCCACCGTCGACCACCTGTCGGGCGGCCGCCTCACCCTCGGCCTCGGCTACGGCTGGAACGTGGAGGAGGCCGCCGACCACGGCGTCGAGTGGCGCACCCGCCGCGAGCTGGTCCGGGACCGGATGCGGCTGATGCAGGCCCTGTGGGCGGAGCAACCGACGGCGTACGAGGGCGAGTACGGCAGCGTCCGCGCCAGCACCGCGTACCCCAAGCCCGTGCAGAAGCCGCGCGGGCCGGTCACCGGCCCCCGCACCCTCGTCGGCGGCGCCGCGGGACCGAAGCTGTTCTCGCACATCGGCGAGTACGCCGACGGCTGGCTGCCGATCGGCGGCCGCGGCCTGTCCGAGGCGCTTCCCGTGCTGCGCTCGGCGTGGGCGGACGCGGGCCGCGAGCCGGACGCCCTCCAGGTCGTGCCGTACGCCGTCCAGCCGTCCCCCGGCAAGCTCGCGTACTACGCCGAGCTGGGCATCGAGGAGGTCGTGGTGCAGCTGCCGCCGGTGGGAGAGGCGGAGGCGCTGCGCGCACTGGACGAGTTCGCGCCGTACCTGTAGGGCCCGTTCGCGCCGTACCGTCAGGACCCGTTCTTCTTGGCCGACGGCCCGAAGTCGGGCGGCCACAGCTGGTCCCCGGCGGGCTCGTCGTCGCCCTGCCGCCAACCCGGGTCCACGGCGCAGGGCGTGGAGGTGCCGCCGGTGAAGTAGTCGCGGTCCGCGAACCACTGGAAGGACATGCGCTCGTCGCCGTCCGAACGCGAGGCGTACAGCGCCCAGTAGTCCCCGGAGACGTTCTCCCGGTAGGAGGTGATGTCCCAGCCGGTGTCCTCGAGATGGTCGCGCAGCCGGCGCAGACCGGGGACCGCCTGCTCGGCGGGGACGTGGTCGAGCGCCCAGCTGTGACCGACGCGGTAGGCGCCCTCGACGGTCTCGTCGGTCAGACCGCCCCGGTAGCAGTAGTCCGAGCCGACCGTGTTCTCGGTGGAGACCCCGATCTCCTCGACACCGGGCCTGATGGTGCGGGTGAACCCGAGGACGTCGTACGCCTCCCGGGAGCGGTCGACCGCGCGGGTCACCATCTCCTCGGGTGCGACGCGCGGGAAGTCCGACGCGTCCTTCGTCACCACGGCGATCCAGCCGGCGAAGGCGACGACGAGGACCAGCGGCACGGCGACGAGCACCGCGCAGCCGATGCCGAAGGCCTGCGCGGCGGTACGGCCGGTCGCGGCGGAGGCGGATGCGGGTGCGGGTGCGGGTGCGGGGGTGGTGGCGGTGGCGGTGGTGATCTCCTCGGGCATGCGGCGACCGTAGGTCGGCCGGGGCGCGCGGGGCATCGGTACGGCTGCGTACGGGGCTGGGTACGCGTACTCAGAGTGCGCGGCGCCGGGTCCGGGCCGGGGCCCCGGTGCCGCTGCCGGTTCCGTTCCGGGCCCCGGTCCCGCCCCAGGCTCGGAAAACGTGATCGTATGCTCGATGGATGACGACTTCCGCGACCTCCGGAACCGGCCCAGGCCCGACCCCCGGCCCCACCGAGAACTCCATGCGTCGCGCTCTCAAACGGGCCCGTGACGGCGTCGCCCTGGACGTCGGCGAGGCGGCCGTGCTGCTCCAGGCGCGCGGCGAGCAGCTGGAGGACCTCACCGCCTCCGCCGCCCGGGTGCGGGACGCCGGACTGGAGGCGGCCGGGCGGCCCGGTGTCATCACGTACTCGAAGAGCGTCTTCATCCCGCTCACCCGGCTCTGCCGTGACAAGTGCCACTACTGCACCTTCGTCACCGTCCCCGGCAAACTGCGCCGGGCCGGACACGGGATGTTCATGTCGCCCGACGAGGTGCTCGACATCGCCCGGCGCGGTGCCGCGCTCGGCTGCAAGGAAGCCCTCATCACCCTCGGCGACAAGCCGGAGGACCGCTGGCCGGAAGCGCGCGAGTGGCTCGACGCGCACGGCTACGACGACACCATCGCCTACGTCCGCGCCATCTCCATCCGCATCCTCGAGGAGACGGGACTGCTGCCGCACCTCAACCCCGGGGTGATGAGCTGGACCGACTTCCAGCGGCTGAAGCCCGTCGCGCCCAGCATGGGCATGATGCTGGAGACCACCGCCACCCGGCTGTGGTCCGAGCCCGGCGGCCCCCACCACGGCTCCCCGGACAAGGAGCCGGCCGTCCGGCTGCGCGTCCTGGAGGACGCCGGCCGCTCCTCCGTCCCGTTCACCTCCGGGATCCTGATCGGCATCGGCGAGACCTACGAGGAGCGCGCCGAGTCGCTGTTCGCGCTGCGCAAGATCTCCCGCGCCTACCACGGCGTCCAGGAGCTGATCATCCAGAACTTCCGCGCCAAGCCGGACACCGCGATGCGCGGCATGCCGGACGCGGAACTCGACGAGCTGGTCGCGACCGTGGCCGTGGCCCGCCACATCATGGGCCCGGCCGCCAACCTCCAGGCCCCGCCCAACCTCGTCGACAGCGAGTACGAGCGGCTGATCGGGGCCGGGATCGACGACTGGGGCGGGATCTCCCCGCTCACCATCGACCACGTCAACCCCGAGCGCCCCTGGCCGCAGATCGAGGAACTCGCCGAGAAGTCCGCCGCCGTCGGCTTCGAGCTGCGGGAACGTCTCTGCGTGTACCCGGAGTTCGTCCGGCGCGGCGAGCCGTGGCTCGACCCGCGGCTGCTGCCGCACGTCCGCGCGCTGGGCGACCCGGAGACGGGGCTGGCCGTGCCGGACGCCGTCGTCGAGGGCCGCCCCTGGCAGGAGCCGGAGGAGGTGTTCGTGCCGTCCGGCCGTACCGACCTGCACCGCACCATCGACACCGACGGCCGGACCTCCGACCGCCGCGACGACTTCGACGAGGTGTACGGCGACTGGGGCGCCCTGCGCGAGGCGGCCGCCCCCGGCATGGCGCCGGAGCGCATCGACACGGACGTACGCCAGGCCCTCGCGACGGCCGCCGACGATCCGACGAAGCTCACCGACGACGAGGCCCTCGCCCTGCTCCACGCGGACGGCCCCGCCCTGGACGCCCTGACCCGCATCGCGGACGACGTGCGCCGCTCGACCGTCGGCGACGACGTCACGTACATCGTCACGCGGAACATCAACTTCACCAACGTCTGCTACACGGGCTGCCGTTTCTGCGCCTTCGCGCAGCGCCGCACCGACGCCGACGCGTACACGCTCTCCCTCGACCAGGTCGCCGACCGCGCCCAACAGGCCTGGGAACTGGGCGCGGTGGAGGTCTGCATGCAGGGCGGCATCCACCCGGACCTGCCCGGCACGGCCTACTTCGACATCGCGAAGGCGGTGAAGGAGCGGGTCCCCGGCATGCATGTGCACGCCTTCTCGCCGATGGAGGTCGTCAACGGCGCGACCCGCACCGGACTGTCGATCCGCGAGTGGCTGACGGCGGCGAAGGAGGCCGGGCTCGACTCCATCCCCGGCACGGCGGCCGAGATCCTGGACGACGAGGTCCGCTGGGTGCTGACCAAGGGCAAGCTGCCGGCCGCGACCTGGATCGAGGTCGTCACGACGGCGCACGAGCTCGGCATCCGGTCGTCCTCGACGATGATGTACGGCCATGTCGACCAGCCCCGGCACTGGCTGGGCCACCTGCGGACCCTCGCCGGGATCCAGCAGCGGACCGGCGGCTTCACGGAGTTCGTCACCCTCCCGTTCATCCACACCAACGCGCCGGTGTACCTGGCGGGCATCTCCCGCCCCGGTCCGACCATGCGGGACAACCGGGCGGTGACGGCGATGGCCCGGCTGCTGCTGCACCCGCACATCCCCAACATCCAGACCAGCTGGGTGAAACTGGGCTCGGAGGGGGCCGCGGAGATGCTCCGCTCGGGAGCGAACGACCTGGGCGGCACGCTGATGGAGGAGACGATCTCGCGGATGGCGGGCTCGTCGTACGGCTCCTACAAGTCCGTCAAGGACCTGATCGCGGTCGCGGACGCGGCGGGCCGCCCGGCCAGGCCGCGTACGACGCTGTACGGCGAGGTGCCGGAGGAGCGGCGGCGGGCGGCCTCGGCGTCGGACGGGCATCTGCCGGAACTGCTGCCGGTGCTGGACTGAGGGGATCACCCGGACGGCACCGGGGACCACCACGGGCCGCTCGGGGAGGCACCGGGGGACCGCTCAGGGAGCGCAGAGGGGCCATTCAGGGACCTTTCAGGGACCAGTCAGGGTCCACTCAGGGACCGGGGAGCGGGCCCCTCGCAGTACGATGATCGGGCCCCGATCGGAGGGGTCCCGTAGCTGAGGAGATGCGTGCCCGTGCCTGCCCGACGGCTTCCCTCCTGGGTTTGGGTCACCGGCCTGACGACCGGCGCGATCGCGGCGGTGGTCTTCCTGACGGCGCAGGCCGAACAGGGCCCGCACCCGACGGCGTCGGCGGCGAACCGTCCGAACGCCTCGGCGTCGGCGGGCGCGCAGCCCTCGGCCTCACCGAAACCGTCGGCCACCCCCAAGGCGGCCGAGGTGCCCGCCGGTTCGGGCACCGGCCGGCGGATCGTCTACTCGCTGGAGCAGCACCGGGTCTGGCTGGTCGACGCGGACGACACGGCCCGCCGCACCTTCACGGTCTGGCCCGGCACGGTGGACCCGGCCGTCGGCAGCTTCACGGTCTCGCTCCGCAAGGACGCCACCACGGGCTCCGACGGTGTGGCGATCGAGCACATCGTCTACTTCTCCGCCACCTCGGGCGTCAACATCGCCTTCTCCAACGCCGTCGACGGCTCCTCCCCGCCCCCGGCCGCCGCCGGCACGCAGACCGGCGGCATCCGGATGGCCAAGGCGGACGGGACGGCGCTGTGGGCGTTCGGCGAGACGGGGACGAAGGTCAGGGTCGTCGAGTAGGTCCCGGAAGTCCGGACGTCACGCCCTCACGTCACGCCCGTGAGTCGTCCTGTGCCGCCCCGGTCGGTAGCTGGTTCACGATCAGCACGACCCCGGCGAACAGGAAGGCCCGGGTCGCCGCGTCCAGCCCGTTCCAGGTGTCCGACTGCCACATCGAGAACCACTCCCCGCCGATCGCGATGAACCCGGCGCCGAACAGCAGCATCACCATGACCAGCCCGTACGTGGACAGCGACCGGCCGCGTATGTCGTCCCGCCGCGCCCAGAACCACGTCCCGGCGGCCAGCACCACGCCCGCGACGGTCTCCCACGCGATGATCGCGACATAGGCGGTGTCCTGAAGCCCCTTGCTCGTCACCGCCCGCCACATCACGTCGTCGTCCTTGAACGTCGTGTCCATCGCCAGCACATGCCGCACGAACTGCTGGTTGGTGCCGAAGTCCGTGATGTTCCCGAAGGCGACGAGAAGCATGTAGAGCGCGACCGTCCCGGTGAGGAGGGCGGCGGTGAGCGGAAGCACGCGTGACGCGTGGGGGATACGTGTGGTGGGGGTGGTCATGCCGGTGTCCTTACCCCACCAGGTCTTCATCACCCCTCCACCGGACAGCACGTGCACCGGGCCGGAACGGAGCGCTGTTCGATTACAGTGACGGACGTCGTATGTACGCACGGTGCGGGAGGACTGGGTGGGTGCGACTGCCGGGCCCGTCTGGGGCCGTGCCGAACAGCAGGACTTCCGCAGCCGGGTGCGTGGCACGCTGCTGGGCGCGGCCGTCGGGGACGCCCTCGGGGCGCCCGTCGACGGGCTCGGGATCGAGGAGCTCCGGCAGGCGCACGGGCCCGAGGGGATCGTGGACCTGGTCCCGGCGCACGGGCGGCGCGGCGCGGTCACCCATCTCACCCAGCTGACCCTGTTCACCGTGGACGGGCTGATCCGTGCCCAGGTGCGGCGGGACACCGGCGCCTGGCATCCGCCGACCGATCTGCACCGGGCGTATCTGAGATGGGCGGCCACCCAGCGCGACTGGGGGCCCGACCTGCGCCGCAAGGACGACGGCTGGCTGGCCCGCGAGGAGTGGCTGTACGCCCGGCGCGATCCGACCCGGACGCTGCTGCTGGGGCTCGGCGACGAGGTCATGGGCACCCTGGACTCGCCCAAGAGCCCCGGCGCGGCCGGGCCCGAGGTGGTTCCCCGGTCGGTGCCCTTCGGGCTGCTCGTCGGCTGGGAGCCGCAACTCGTCGCCCAGCTCGCCGTCGAGTGCGCCGCCCAGACCCATGGCCACCCCACGGCGTACCTCGCGGCGGCCGCGTACGCCGTCACCGTGCACGCGCTGGCCTGCGGCGAGAGTCTCGACGGCGCGGTGCAGCGGGCGCTCGCCCTGCTCGCCGCGCGGCCGGGACACGAGACGGTGTCGGAGGCGTTGCAGCGCGCGCTGGGCGCCGTACGGCAGGGGCTGCCGGGTCCTGCGCGGGTGGAGGAGCTCGCGGGCGCGGGGACCGCGGAGGCCGTGCTGTCGGGTGCCGTCTACTGCGCGCTCGTCGCGGAGGACGTCCGGCACGGGCTGCGGCTCGCGGTGAACCACGGCGCGCCCTCGGGGCCGACCGCCGCCCTCGCCGGCGGCCTGCTCGGCGCCCTGCACGGCGAGACGGCCCTCCCGCCGGCCTGGCTGGCCGAGCTGGAGGGCCGCCCCACGATCCTGGAACTGGCCGACGACTTCGCCATGGAGATGACCCAGGGGCCTGCCCTGCACGGTCCCGCCGGGGCGTCACCGGGCTGGATGGCCCGGTACCCCAGGGGCGGTTAGTCCGTCACCGCCGTGGGGACCTCGTCCTTGGGCCGCGGCACCTGCGCGGCGGCCGAAGCGCTGCCGTCCCCGTCCGTGTTGATCTGTTCGATGATCGCCAGGCGCTCCGGGGTGTCCTCGGGCTTGATGAACCCGATGAGGATGTAGAGGACCAGCGACACGGCCAGCGGGATCGACACCTGGTACTGGAGCGGCACTCCGCCGTCGACGTTCCAGTTGATCGGGTAGTTGACCAGCCAGAAGGCCAGCAGACCCATCGACCAGCTGGTCAGCGCGGCCGTCGGGCCGGAGCGGCGGAACGGGCGCAGCAGGCCCAGCATCATCGGGATCGCCATCGGGCCCATCAGGCCGGCCACCCACTTGATGACGACCGTGATGATGTCCTTGAAGGCGGGGGAGTTGACCTGCGTGGCCGCCGCCATCGACAGCCCGAGGAAGACGACGGTCGCCACCCGCGCCGCGATCAGCCCCGACCGCTGGTTCCACTCCCGCGCCCTGGCCCAGATCACCGGCGCGCAGTCCCGGGTGAAGACGGCGGCGATGGCGTTGGCGTCGGACGAGCACATGGCCATCGTGTGGGAGAAGAAGCCGACGATGACGAGCCCCAGCAGACCGTGCGGCAGCAGCTGTTCGGTCATCAGGGCGTAGGAGTCGGAGCCGTCCGGCTTGTTCGACGTGACCAGCAGCGGTGACATCCACATCGGGAAGAACAGCACCAGCGGCCAGACCAGCCACAGCACCGCCGACAGCCGCGCGGAGCGCTCGGCCTCCTTCGGACCGGCCGTGGCCATGTACCGCTGGGCCTGGTTGAGCATGCCGCCGTTGTACTCGAAGAGCTTGATGAACAGGAACGCGAGCAGGAACACCGTGCCGTACTGGGCGACCAGGGGCTTGTCGTGGCCCTGGAGCGCCGGCTGGTCCCAGGCGTCCAGGAACCCGATGCCCTTGTCGTTCAGCTTCAGTACGACGGCGACGAACATCGCGACGCCGGCCAGCAACTGGATGACGAACTGGCCGAGTTCGGTCAGCGCGTCCGCCCACAGCCCGCCGATCGTGCAGTAGACGGCGGTGATCGCGCCGGTGATGAGGATGCCCTGGTTGAGGGAGATCCCGGTGAAGACGGAGAGCAGGGTCGCGATGGCGGCCCACTTCGCGCCGACGTCCACGATCTTCAGCAGCATCCCCGACCAGGCCAGTGCCTGCTGGGTCTTGAGGTCGTAGCGGTTCTTCAGATACTCCAGCGGGGAAGCCACGTGGAGCCGCGACCGCAGTCGGTTGATGCGCGGCGCGAACAGCTTCGAGCCGATGGCGATGCCGAGCGCGATGGGGAAGGACCAGGTGACGAAGGAGGTGACGCCGTAGGTATAGGCGATGCCCGCGTACCCGGTGAACATCACCGCGCTGTAGCCCGACATGTGGTGCGAGATGCCGGACAGCCACCAGGGCATTCTGCCGCCGGCGGTGAAGAAGTCGCTCACGTTGTCGACGCGCTTGTGCGACCAGACGCCGATCGCGACCATCACGCCGAAATAGCCGATGAGCACGGCCCAGTCGAGACCGTTCATGTGCGCCCTCCCAGGGTTCAGACCGGCGTTCAGTCCGGCGCTCATCGTGGGCGCTGCCGCGTGAACACGACAAGTAACCGTAAGGTCAAAGGGAGGTAAAGGAATTCGGTATGGTGGTTCGCGTTCATCTATATGAACTCAGCGCATCAGCTCCCCGGCGTTGACCAGCAACGACTGTCCGGTGATCGCCCGCGCCCGGTCCGACGCCAGGAACGCGGCCGCGTCCGCCACATCCCCGTCCGTCGCCAGCTCGGGCAATGCCATCCGCTCGGTGAGCCGCCCCAGCACCTCCTCCTGCGGCACTCCCTCCGTCTGTGCGGTGAACTGGACGTAGGCCTGCACCGGCGGTCCCCACATCCATCCCGGCAGCACGGTGTTGACCCGGATCCGGTGCGGCCCCCACTCCCGCGCGAGCGAGTACATGGCGCTGGTCAGCGCCCCCTTGGAGGCCGCGTACGCCGCCTGCCGCACCTGCGAGGGGGCCGCCACGGCGGACTGCGTCCCGATGAACACCACCGACCCGCCCCGCACCCGCAGCCCCGCCAGACAGGCCCGCGTCATCCGCAGCGACCCCAGCAGGTTCACGTCGATCACCGACTGCCAGGTCGTGAAGTCGGCGTCCTCGACCCCGCCGAAGTAGGAGTCCCAGGCCGCCACGTTCACCACGGCGTCGATCCCGCCGAACCGCTCCCGCGCCAGCCCCGCGAGCGCCTCGCAGCTCCGCTCGTCGGTGATGTCGGTGACCCGGTACGCCGTACGCGCCCCCTCGGGATCGATCCCGGCCGCGCTCTTCGCGAGATTCGCCTCGGTCCGCGCCCCCAGCACGGCGTTCCCGCCGTCCCGGACGACCGCGGCGGCGACCTGGTGACCGAGCCCGGCGCCGACTCCCGAGACGACGACGGTCTTGCCGGTGAGCAGTGACATCGGGACCCCCTGGACTCTGGCGCATTATCTGACGGAGCGTCAGAGTATGGGCCAGTCACCGAGGATGGGGAAGAGCATGCGCGAGGAGACGCACAGCGACAAACGCAACGGCACGCACGGCGACACCCACAGCGAGACGTACAGCGACACGCACAGCGACACGCACAGCGAGACGTACGCCGAACTGGCCGCCGTCGGCCCCTACGGGGTGCGCCCCGGCCATGCCCTGATCACCATGGTCGAACCGCACCCGGGCCACGAGTACGCCTACAACCGCTGGTACGAGGACGACCACTACTACGCCGGCGCGATGGCGATGCCCTGGATGTACGCCGGCCGCAGGTGGGTGGCGACCCGCGACCTCCAGCTGCTGCGCCGGCCGGAGAAGTCGGCGATCGCCCAGCCGGTCACCGCCGGCTGCTACCTCTCCACCTACTGGATCACCGACGGCCGCTACGACGACCACATGAAGTGGACGGTCGCCATCAACAAGCGCCTCAACCGGGACGCCCGCGTCTACCAGGACCGCACCCACGTCTTCACCGCGTTCCAGGACCACGAGACGACCGTCTACCGGGACGGCGCCGCCGGCCCCCGCGACTTCCACGCCCTGGACCACCCGTACGCGGGCCTGGTGCTCGAGGTGATCGACACCGACTCGGCGCGGCAGCGGGCCGAACTCCTGGAGTGGCTGCGCGCCCGCCACCTCCCCAAGCGGGTGGCGGGCTCCCCGACGGCCATGGTCACCGTCTTCCGCCCCACCCCGCTGCCCGGCGACCGCATGACCTACGTCAAGCAGGTCGAGGGCGTCGACACCCGCCTGACCCTGCTCTGGTTCCTGGAATCGGACCCGAGAAACTGCTGGGACCCCCACTTCACGGGCCTGGCCGAGGCGGTGGCGGAGTCGGGACTGGGCAGGGTGGAGCTGGTGGCGCCGTTCGTCCCTACGATCCCGGGAACGGACCGGTACGTGGATCGGCTCCGTTGATCACGGCTGCTTCTTCAGCTCGTCCGGACACGGGGTGCCCCGGGGCAGCTGATAGGGCGCGGCCAGCCGGTAGATCCCCGCCTTCGGCGCGACCAGCATGGTCCACTTGTCCCCCTCCGCGTCCTCCTCCGTCTCGAACAGGCACCCGTCGACGTTGTCGTACGTCTTCGGCTCCCCCTCCGCCCGGTGCTTGGACGCGTCCGTCTGCCGCGGCGGCTTCAGGCTCTTGCCCTCCGCGTCGACGACGCTCAGCCACGGCGAGTACGGGATCTTGATCAGGATCCGCCCCGCCTTCTTCACGTCGATCGTCATCTCGTCCTGCTTGGCCCGCTGCACCACGGCGTTCGGCTCGGCGAGCGAGGCGGGGTCGGTGACCTTGAACAGCTGCCAGTTGGCGTCACCCCAGATCTGCACCAGATACGGCAGCCCCCGCTGCACCAGCTGCCGTTCCCGTTCGCCGCCGTCCCCGTCCAGCGCCTCCTTCGGGACGACGACGAAGTGCACGGCCCACCGCTGGAGCCACTCGTGGTAGTTCGCCGAGTTGAGCGTGTCGTCGTAGAAGAGCGGGTTGCGCTCCATGTCGGCCTGGCGGTTCCAGCCCCGGGCGAGGTTGACGTACGGCGCGAGCGCGGACGCCTCGCGGTGCGAGCGGGCCGGTACGACCTCCACCCGCCCCTTCTCCGCGCCGATCTCCTGGAGTTCGTTGACGAGCGGCGCCAGCTCGCGTGCCCAGGAGGCCGCCGGGGTGGTGCGCAGGACGTCGTCGACCGACTTGAAGCCGATCCAGCCCACGAACCCGAGGAACGCCACGACGATCGCGTACCACTTGCGGCTGCGCGGCACGGCGAACGGCAGCGCCGCCATCAGCACCACGCCCGTGAACAGCATCGCGAGACGCGTGATGTTGGACCCGATCTGCGAGCTGATCAGCCACACCAGCAGGACCCCGAGCCCGTACACCGCCGAGGTGATCCGTACCGTCTTCCAGTCGCGCGGAACGAGCGCGAAGACGGCCACCGCGGACAGCAGCGGCAGGGACGCCGAGCCGAAGGACATCGGCTGGGTGCCGGAGAACGGGAACAGCCAGGCGGACAGGGCGACCACGACCGTCGGCGCGAGGCCCAGCGCCCACGCGCCCGGCCGCCGCTTCTGGAGGAACAGCGCGGCGGCGACGAGCCCCACGAAGAGCCCCGCCACCGGCGAACCCATCGTGGCGAGCGCGGCGAGCGGGGCGGCGCACAGCGCCTTCGCCCAGCGTTTGTAGCGCCAGCGGTACGGCCAGCAGAACACGACGGCGACCGCGCCCAGCGCGAACGTGTTGCCGAGCCCGAACGTCACGCGCCCGGAAGCCGCGTTGCACAGCAGGGCGAAGACCCCGGCCAGCGCCGGCCACCACGGGTTCTTCACCGGTCGGCAGCGCAGCAGGATCAGGGTGAGCAGCCCCGCCGAGAGCGTCCCGGCGATCATCATCGTCGTCCGGACGCCGAGCAGGGACATCAGATACGGCGACACCATGCTGTACGACACCGGGTGCATGCCGCCGTACCAGGCGAGGTTGTACGCGGAGTCGGGGTGCCGGCCGACGAACTCGGCCCAGGCGTCCTGCGCCGCGAGGTCGCCACCACTGTTCGCGAACGTGAAGAACCAGACGAGGTGCAGGACACCGGACAGTCCCGTCATGGACAGCACCGGGTGGCGTCGCAGCCACCCGCCCACCCGGTCGAACGCGGACCTCACCCGGGACGGCTCACGCGCAGGGCCCGCGTCGCCCGTACGGCCGTCCACCGGATCGTCCGTACGGCCGTCCGCGCGGCTGTCCGTAGGGCCGTCCGCGCGGCTGTGGGCCGCCTCGGGGTCCGGAACGTGGTCCCGCTCGAGTTCTACCATCGCGCCGTGGTCGGCACGTTCGCCGCGGTCGTCACGGTCGTGGTCGCCCGACTGTGGGGCGGGCACTCTCGGTCGCGCGCCGGCGTCCGGGTCCGGACCGGTGTCGTCGGCGCGTGTCGGCTCCGCAGTGGCCACCTGAAGGCACTCCCCGTGTCCCGTCTTCTGCTCTCGGCCGCATGCCGTTCGCGTCCGCTTCACGGCTGCGTCCTTGCGACCGGCGACCTGTCCCGTTTCGTGACGCTAGCACGCACCCCGCCGGGCGGCTGCCCGGCGGGGTGACGCAGGCGTACGAGCGGGGTCGCGGGTCAGCCGATGCGCGTCAGCTTGTCCGAGAAGCCCGGCTCGGCCAGGTCCGTCTGCAGAGCGACGGGCACCTTCACGGCACTGCTGGTGCCGTCCCCGACGGTGAGCGTGCCCACCTGGGTGCCGGCCTTCGCCGTGTGCGGCACGTCGTCGGCGGTGAAGGACAGCTTCACCGTCATGCCCGCCCAGCCGACCGCCGAGACGTCCTTGGTGATGACGACGGGCGTGTGGCCGCCCAGCTTGTCGTCCACGTACCCGACGACATCGCCCTTCTTGAGGATCTTCGCCGAGGTGAGCGCGTCCTGGGCGGCGAGCAGCGCGGTCTGGCTGACCGCGTTGACCGTCTCGAGGATCTTCGGCTTGTGCTGGCCGAGGACCGCGCCGACGAGGGTCACCGTCTGCCCGTTCACCGTCTTGCGGGAGGCGAAGAGCAGGTTGCCGCCGGCCGCGGTGGTGCTGCCGGTCTTGATGCCGATCGCGCCGATCTTGTACGGCAGCTCGTTGTAGTTGTTCCAGTACTTGCCGGACGGGTCGGTCCAGCTGGCCGCGCTGGAGATGGAGACCAGGGCCGGGACCTTCACGAACGCGCGGCCCAGCTTCACCTGGTCCTCGGCCGTGGAGACGGTGGTCTCCTTCAGGCCCGAGGGGTCGGTGTACGTCGTGTCGGCCATCCCCAGTTCCTTGGCGGTGGCGTTCATCTTCTTCACGAACGCCGCCTCCGTACCCGCGTCCCAGCGCGCGAGCAGCCGCGCGATGTTGTTGGCGGAGGGGATCAGGACGGCCGACAGGGCCTGCTTCTCGGTGAGCCGGTCGCCGGCCTTGACGGTGTTGAGCGTCGACTCGTCGCCGGAGACGTCGTAACCGCCCTCCTTCTCCGCCGTCGCGTCGACCTCGATCTCAGGGCCTTCCTCCCCGGCCTTCATCGGGTGGTCCTTGAGGATGATGTACGCCGTCATGGTCTTGGCGACCGAACCGATGGCCACCGGCGTCTGCTTGCCGAAACTGCCCACCGTGCCGACGCCGTCGGCGTCCATCCAGCCCTGCCCCTCACCCGGCCAGGGCAGCTGTGTCTTGCCGCCCTCGAAGGTGTACGAGTCCTTCGCGGTGAGGGTCAGCGCGGTCTCCGGCAGCGGCCGTACGGCCTGCGCGATCGCAAACGCGACCAGCAGCAGGATGACCAGCGGCGTCCAGATCTTGAGCCGCCGTCCGAGCGTGCGCAGCGGGGTCGGCGGGGGCGGCGGGGTGTTCGTCAGCTCCGCCAGCAGGTCCAGCGGCGGCCTCGGCGGCAGCGGCTGCTGGGTGGTGCGCTCGGGGCCGACCTGCGGGACCAGGGCGGTGACGTCGGCCGCCTTCGGCGGGCGGGGCTCGTCGAGCGGCTTGAGCGCGACGAACTTGCTGGCCCGCTCGGCAGGGGCCGCGGGCTCGGCCGGCCGGTCGGCCTTCGGGGCGGCCTCGGACTCGGCCTCGTCCTCGTCCTCGTCCGGCTTGGGCTTGGTGGCGCCGCCCAGCTTCAGCATGGTGGTCGGCTGGTCGACGGCGGGCTTCGGCCGGGGCGCCTTGAAGACGGCTGTGGGCTGGTCGACGGGGGAGTCGTCGGGCTTGCCGGTGCCGGTGCCGGTGTCGGCGTCCTCGGCCTGACCGGGCTCGGCGTCCCGGACGGCTTGCTCGTCGGTGCCCGACGCCCACTTCGGCGCGGGCTTGGAGGCGGACCTGGACGCGGACGTGGACGCGGACGTGGAGGCGGTCTCGGCTCCGGCCTCGGCGTCCGGCTTCGCGCCGGAGGGCTCGTCAGCTTTATCGGCTTTGTCGGTTTCGTCGGCTTCCGGGGCGTCGCTCGCGGAACGTTCCTCCGCCTCGGCACCGGTGTCCCGGCCCGAGGCGGTCCTGTCCGAGGTCGTCTCGGCCGAGGCGTCCCCGTCCGAGTCGCCCTCGTCGGCCGCCGGGTCCGTCGCGGGCTCTTCGGCGGAGCCCTTGTCGTCCGCCGAGGCCACCCACTGGGCCACGGCCTCCCGCAGACGCTCGTCGCTGCCCCCGGAAGCGCCCTCGGCGGTCCCGGACGCGCTCTCGGGTGCCTCGGCGCCCTCAGGGCCGTCCTGGGCGCCCTCGGGGCCACTCTCGGCGCCCTCGGTCCCGGTGGACCCGGTCTTGGCTGCCGTACCGCTGTTTTCGGCCTCTGTGGGCTCTGTGGCCTCTGCGGCTTCCGCCGCTGCGGGCTCCTCGGCGTCGTCGGCCTCGGTCCCGTCCTCGGGCTCCTCGGTGTGCCCGGCCTCCGTGGCGTCCTCGGCGGACGAGTCCGCCGTGGCCTCGTCGCCGTCCTCCGTGCCCGCGGGCTCCTCGCCCTCCTCGGGCTCCGCCGACGCCTCGGGCTGTTCGGACTCCGCGGTCTTCAGGTCCCGTACCGAGAACACTCGTGTCGCCGTGTCCACGCCGCCCCGTGACGCTGACGGCTCGGCCTCCCGCGCCACGGCCACCCGCGGATCGCGGACTTCGCGGGAATCGCGAGGCTCACGCGCCTCGGGAACCGTGCTCGCGCTCCCCGACGTCGGTTCTGCCGACGACTCGCGCTGCTTCGACCTGTCGGGGGACTCGCCCGCCACCGATGCCTCCTCCTGTGCCGCACGCCCACCGCGCGCTCGTGCCGAACCGTGAACCGCCCGCCCGAAACACGCCTCACCGCATGTCCGAACCATGTACCAGTGTCCTGTGTAGAGGGCTTGGCTCCTGCGGTAGACGAGAACGACATACCTACTGGTTCCACTACGAACAGGTCACGCACCCTCGACAGACCAATGTGAGAGGGGTCACCCTGTCATTCATCCACGCGGGGAGGCATGGATGGGCAGGAGCCGCAGAACAATTCCGGAAGAGCTTTTGTTGCTGGCGCTGGACCCGACCACGGGTACCACCGCACAGCCGCAGTCGCTCGACCTCGGTCTGGCCGGAGCACAGCTAGTGGAGCTGGCGCTGGCCGGACGGATAGCCCCTGACGGGGATCGTATCGCCGTGGTGTCCCCACGGCCGACTGGAGACCCAACGCTGGACTGCGCGTTGGAGTTGCTGCGAAGGCGTGGCGCTCCTGTACGGGCCGTCCACTGGATCGGCGGGCCGCGTCTCGGGCTACGCCAGATTTACCTCTCGCATCTGGAGCGGTGCGGCATGGTTCATGCCGTGGCGGGTCAGATGTGCGGAGTACTGCCGACGACTCGCTACCAGGCGACGGACACCGACATCAGCCGGGAGATCAAGGCCCGGCTGGACTCCGCGATCCGCACCGGCGTACCGCCGGACCCGCGGACCGCGGCGCTCGCCGCACTGGCGCACGCGGTCGGCCTCGGCAAGCACCTGTACCCGGGCAACGAGGGACGTTCGTCCCGCTCCCGGTTGCGGGATCTGATCAGGCACGACCCGATGGGCGGCCTCGTGGCGCACGCCGTGATGGACGTCCAGAACGGAGCGGTGGCACAGCCGCGCCGCAACCAGGCACCACCCGGCCGGCAGGCCGGACCCGGTGCCAGGCCCGCACCGGAACCCGCCCGTGGCGTTCCGGCGCAGCCGCACCGCGGTCCCATGGCGCGTGTCGTGGCTCACTGAGCCGCAGTCCCACGACATCGCGCCGGCCGGGCCGGAGAACCGCAAGACGTAAGACCCGCAGGGCCAGTTGGACCCGTCGGACACAGGACCCGTTCCGGGAGCCGCAGCGGCCGCGCGGGGTGGTGGACGTATCGATCCGCCACCCCGCGCGGACGCATGTCGGGAAACGGACCCGAACTGGCGTGTACCCGCCGCATATCCACCGTTTTCCAGCGGTGGAAAGTGCCTTGGTGGCAGTCTGCTCAACAGCAGATACGCAAAGTGTCAGTTACAGACACGCAGCCGGAGGTGCACGTCCCGTGGCGTCCAATGTCAATCCCACCGTCAGGCGGCGCCGACTGGGCCAGGAGCTGCGTCGGCTCCGTGAGCTCAAGGGCATGACGGCCGAAGAGGTCGCCGAGCGCCTGCTGGTGTCCCAGTCGAAGATCAGCCGGCTGGAGAACGGCCGACGCAGTATCAGTCAGCGTGACGTCCGTGACCTGTGCGGGGTGTACGAGGTCGAGGACCAGCGGATGGTCGACTCGCTGATGGAGATGGCCAAGGACTCCCGCCAGCAGGGCTGGTGGCATGCCTTCGGCGATGTTCCGTACAGCGTCTACATCGGCCTGGAGACGGACGCGGCGAGTCTGCGCGTGTACGACCCGCAGGTCGTGCCCGGGCTGCTCCAGACCCGTCAGTACGCGGAAGCGCTGATCTCGGGCGCGCTGCCGGAGGCCCCGCCGGCGGACATCGAGAAGCGGATCCAGGTGCGCCTGCGCCGACAGGAACGTATTTCCACAGCCGACAACCCGTTGCGTCTGTGGGCGGTCCTGGACGAGGCGGCGCTGCGCCGCGAGGTCGGCAACCGGCAGGTGATGATCGAGCAGCTGGACTACCTGCTGGAGATGTCCCAGCTGCCGCACGTGACCGTGCAGTTGATCCCGTTCACCATGGGCGCGCATCCGGGGGTGAGCGGCCAGTACGCGATCCTCGAGTTCCCGGACGCCGCCGACTCCAGCGTGGTCTACATCGAGGGCGTCACCAGCGACCTGTACCTGGAGAAGCCGCAGGACGTGCAGAAGTACAGCGTGATGTACGAGCACCTGCGGGCGCAGGCCCTGAACGCCGACCAGACACGGGAGTTCATCGCGAAGGTGGCGAAGGACTACGCCAGGGAGGTCGCCCCGTGAGGCGCCGCAAGGTACACCTTCGGCCGGGCCGGAGGGAAGTCCCTATGGAATATGCCATCCGGACGGGTGAATAGTCGCTCCGCATCACGATGTTGGCGAGTAGCGTCGATCACGCCATCAAGCAACAACGATGGCGCAAACCATGCCGTGCAGACGGAGATCTGCGCACGGCGTGGTGACAGCAACTCAGCAACTGACTACCGGAGCGAACATGGCAATCCAGCAGGGCGCCGCGAACGAGTGGGTCAAGTCCTCCTACTCCCAGGGCAACGGCGCATGCGTCGAGATCAAGTCCCCTCTTCGTGCGGCCATGGCCGTCCGTGACTCCAAGGTCACCGAGGGCCCGACCCTGGCCTTCCCCGCCGACGCGTGGAACACCTTCGTGGCATCGGTCAAGGCGTAAGGGGACGATCCCCTGAGACCGCCCCACCAGCACGACCAGCTTCACCAGTACAACCGGCTTCACCTGCACGACCGGCTTCACCTTCACCACCCAAGAGCCCCCTCGACCAGCTCGCCGTCCTTGCCGAGGGGGCTCGGCACATTCCCGGCGCCGGGCCGCCGACAGGCCCGCCGGCCCGGGCTAGCCCCGCTTCACCGGGAACGCCACGTCACACACCGGGTCCTCGGCTCCCGCCGCGTCCCAGTCGGCGAAGTAGATCTCCCGGCAGGGACCGTCGTAGTCCCAGCCCTCCCGCTTCATCCACGCCTCCACCGCCTCGTACGGGGCGAGGATCTGCGGGTGCGCCACCTGCGCCTTGGTGATCCTCGTGTACGCGAGCCGGTGGGCGGGCTCCACCCGCGCCCGGAACTGCCGGCCCCGGCCCTGCGCGGCGGCCGCCCAGGCCCGGGCCCCGGCCTCGTCGGCGACCGGCACACAGGACTCGACCGGCCCGTCGCTCTCCATGGACACCGCGGAGTAGTAGACGACGTACGGCGCCGCGACCACACCCCCGCACTCCCCGGCCGCCTCCTCCAGCCGCCCCAGCGAGGCGGGGATCCACAGGGGCAGCTCGTCCGCGAGCGTATGGCGTGACTCGGTGACGATCACCCGCTCGGGCACGTCGACCAACCGGACCTCGAACTTCTCGTACATCTCGGAGCTCCTCCCCGACAGCCGTGCACGGAGGTAGGCGGCGAGGGTGCGCTGGGCGGCGAACCGGGCCTCGACATCGCCCCAGTAGGCGGCGAGCAGCTCCCCGGACGCGGGCCCGTCAGCGGTCTCCACCAGCTCGGCGATCCGCGCGAGCGGCATGTCCAGCTGACGCAGCATGGCCACCAGCCGGGCGCGTTCCACCTGGCCGGCCCGGTAGTAGCGGTAGCCGCTGGCCTCGTCGATGTGCGCAGGGGCGAGCAGCCCGAGCCGGTCGTACAGCCGCAGCGCCTTGGCCGAGAGCCGGGCCCGCGCGGCGAACGCGCCGATCGTGAGCAGCGCGCCGTCATCCCCGATGTCCACCACGCACCCCCGTCGTCCTCCGTCGCCGGGCGGCCTTGGCGCCCGGCGACGAGGAGGCTCCGCCCTGCCCCAGGGGCAAGGTCAAGCCGGACGATCCCCTCGGTCGGGAACCGCCTAGCCCAGCTGGCCCTCGATGGCCGCGACGACCTCGGCGGCCTCGGGCTCGGTCTGCGGGGAGAAACGGGCGACGACGGACCCGTCCCGCCCGATCAGGAACTTCTCGAAGTTCCAGCGGATGTCGCCGTCGTGGCCCTCGGCGTCCGCGAACCCGACGAGCCGCTCGTACAGCGGGTGCCGCTCCGCGCCGTTGACCTCGACCTTCTCGGTCAGCGGGAAGGACACGCCGTAGGTGGCCGAGCAGAACTCGGCGATCTCCTCGGCGGTGCCGGGCTCCTGCCCGAGGAACTGGTTGCAGGGCACGCCGAGCACGGTGAAGCCCTGGGCGGCATAGCGCTCCTGGAGCTTCTCCAGGCCCGTGTACTGCGGGGTCAGACCGCACTTGGAGGCCACGTTCACCACGAGCACGGCCTTGCCCGCGTACTGGGAGAGTTCCGCGGATCCGCCCTTGAGGGCATCGATCGAGAGGTCGAGGGGAGAGGCACCGGCATCAGTAGTCATGCTCCGGATGCTAGCCCCGGGCGGTGAACCCGCCCCTTCCGGGGCCATCCCCCGCTTCCGGTTCCGGCCGGGACGGCCAGGACCTACCCCGCGCCGGCCCGGACCAGGACCTCGCCCGCCGCGGTCCGCGAATACAGCACCGACCGCCCCGCCCGCCGCCGCTCCACCAGCCCGGCCTCCAGCAGCACCCGCAGATGGCGGCCGACCGAGCCGAGGCCCTGGCCGGTCAGGGCGACCAGCTGGGTGGTGCTCAGGGGGCCGGCGAGGAGGACGAGCACCGCGGCCCGGCCGGGCCCCAGCAGGGCGCCCAAGGCGGCCGGTACGGCACGGGCCCGGTCCCGCTGGTCCTCGGCGAGCGCTCCCGTGCAGGGATAGACGACGGCGTACCGCTCCCGCTCGTCCCACGACACCCACCCCGTCTTCGGGGTGACCGGCACGAACACCAGCTCGGCGCCGGAGATCTCGCGGGGCGGGTACTCGTGCGGGTTGACCTGAAACCGACTTCCGCCGAGCCACCGCGTCCCCGGCCGCAACGAGTCCAGCACGGCGGCCCAGCCACCCCGGCTGACCTGCACCGTCCGCGCGACGACATCGGCCTCAAGGACGCGCCGCCGCCGCTCCCAGTGCGGTCGTACGCCCGCCTCCCACACGTACTCCAGCAGCCCGGCCGCCCGGTCCGGCAGATCGTCCCGGTCCAGGGCGGCGGGAAGCGGGCCGCCCAGGGACATCCGCAGATGGGCGCGGGCCTCCCCCGGATCGGCCGACCGTACCCGGGCGACGCCCTCCTCGAAGCTCTCGCCGTCCCTCGGCGTGGGCGTGAGGAAGTCGGCGACCCAGCTCCGCCCCAGCCCGGCCCGCACCAGCCGCGCGGTCACCGGGTCGGCCGCCAGGACAGTGCGGTAGCCGGGGAGGTGGTCGCGCAGCCAGTCGCGCTCGCCGGGATGCGTCCCCACGCCCGCGTGCAGCAGCTTCAGGCTCGCGAAGGTCTCGGCGAGCGGCGAGAGCACGAACCGGCTGCGCGCCAGCGTGTCCGCGTTCACCTGCCACCAGCCCATGCCCCTGCGCCCCCATCCCGTGCCCGTAATCCCGCGCCCGTGCGACTGACGACTCCCGCGCCCGTGCGGCTGGTGAAGTTTCGCGGTCCCGCGAAACAATAACCATCCCTCTACGGCCCGTCGCAGACTCCGCCCATGACCGGCCACACATACCGACAGCTCTTCCGCACCCCCGAGTTCACGCCCCTCTTCCTCTCCGCCGCCGCCCAGACCGCCGCCGGGACGGTGAGCGGGCTCGCCCTCGGCACGCTCGTCTACCGGGCCACCGACTCCCCGCTGCTGTCGGCGGTGAGCATGTTCGGCCCGTCGCTCGCGCAGGTGCTGGGCGCGACCTTCTTCCTCTCGGGCGCCGACCGGCTGCCCCCGAGGTCGGCGCTGACCGGACTCTCCCTCGCCTTCGCCGCCGCGACGGCCGTCCTGGCGCTGCCCGGACTGCCGGTGTGGGGTGTCTTCGCGGTCGTGCTCCTCCAGGGGCTGGTCGCCTCGCTCGGCGGGGGCGTCCGCTGGGGCCTGCTGAACGAGATCCTCACCAAGGACGGTTATCTCCCCGGGCGTTCGCTCTTCAACATGCTGAGCGGACTGATGCAGATCATCGGCTTCGCCGCCGGTGGCGCACTCGTGACCGTGCTCTCCCCGCGTCCGGTCCTGCTGCTCGCCGCCCTGCTCCACGCGACCGCCGCCGTGGTCACCCGCCTCGGCCTGACCGTCCGCCCGCCCCGCGCCTCCGGCCGTCCCTCGGTCGCGGCGACCCGGCGCACGAACGCCGTGCTGTGGTCCTCCCGACCCCGCCGCCTCACCTATCTGGGCCTGTGGCTCCCCAACGGGCTGGTCGTCGGCTGCGAGGCGCTCTTCGTGTCCTACGACCCCGACGCGGCGGGCACGTTGTTCGCGTGCGGCGCGCTGGGCATGCTGGTCGGTGACGTGACCGTGGGCCGCCTCGTCCCGCCGGCCCTGCGGCCCCGCCTGGCCACTCCCCTCCTGCTGCTGCTGGCCACCCCCTACGCCTTCTTCGCCCTGCACCCCGCCCTTCCGCTCGCCGCGGCCTGCGCCGCCCTCGCCTCCGTCGGCTTCGGCGCGAGCCTGGTCCAGCAGGAGCGGCTGATGGCCCTCACCCCGCCCGAACTCAGCGGCCACGCACTGGGGTTGCACTCGGCAGGAATGCTCACGATGCAGGGCGTCAGCGCCGCGCTGGCCGGAGGGGTCGCCCAACTCACATCGCCCGCAACGGCGATGACGGTGATGGCACTGACGTCGATCACGGTGACCCTGGCCTTGCAGGTCGCCGGACGAGCCGACGCGAAGCGCGAGGCGCACGACTTGGGTCGGGTGAGTGGGTGACCGGAAGGATAGCCGTGGGGTCGGGTCGGGGTCGGGCCGGAGTCTGGTCGGGGGCCGACCGGGAGCGGGTCAGGGTCGGACCGGGGCGTCGGGGCCGGACCGGGTTCAGGCGTCGGGGTCGGTGAAGACCTCGGGCACCTTGTTGTCGACGACGACGCGGGCGAGCAGCGCGGCGAGCCGGTCGCGTTCGCTGGTGTTCAGCCCCGAGGGCAGGTTCTCGAGGCGGCGGCACGTCTCGTCGTAGAACCCTTGCGCCAGCCGGTGGCCTTCCTCGGTGAGTCCGACGCGGACGGCTCGCCCGTCCCGCGGATCCGGCTCGCGCCGGAGAAGTCCGCGCTGGACCGTCCGGTCCACCAGCCCCGTCAGGCTGGACTTGGCGAGCCCGAGCATCTCGCCGAGTTCGCTCATGCCGTACGGCTGTGGCATCAGCACGCACAGCAGTTGGCCCTGCTGCGGTGTGATGCCGTGGGCGCGGCTCGACTCGGCGTACACGGCGTTCACGAGGAACGCCGACCGCACCAACGCGGCCACGACCGCCATCTGCCCACCTGCGGTTTTCCCCATGAGGGGAAAGACTAGCGGCGGGCGTGGGGACGGTTCGACCCTCGGCCGGACGAGATGTCCGGGCGGCCCGGACGGTCGTACCCGCCCTTGCCCTAGGTTGATCGGATGGGCTTCTTCGACAGATTGACCGGAACCAGGTACCCCGAGAGCGGTCTCATGCCGCGCTCCGCCGAGGAGGTCCGGGCCGCGCTGTTCACCGTCAACGGCCCGGAGGTTGCGTACGGGGTACGCAACGCGCTGCCCGAGGAACGTGCCGATCTGGTGGCGGAGTGGCGGGTCAGGGAGCCCTCCTGGCACTCGTACTTCGTCCAGGTACGCATGCGGCAGACGCTCAAGACACGGATGCGTCTGCTGCCGGGGACCCACGAGGTGCGCAGCGTCGACGAGTTGCGTGAGGTCACGTGGGTGGGCAACCCTCCCCGGCTGGCCGTGGCGCGGGAGTTCGGCCGCGGCCAGGTGACCGCGGTCTCCCGCCAATGGGCGGTCGAGCGTGGTCCCGACGGCCGCCGGCGCCTCCAGGAGATGTACCGCTTCGACCCGGCGGAGATGAAGGATCCGCTGCGGGAGGCGGTGCTGGCGGCGGGTTGGATCTGGCGCGGGGTGGCCTTCGGCCGGCTGTGAGCGAAGCCGGGGGAGGGGCGAGGGGGGGCGGGAGGGCAGGCGGCGAGGAGCCTCAGGCGTGCTGGGCGTGGGCGACGGCGTGGCCCTTGCCGCGGCCGATCATCCACTTGTTCACGGGCGTGGTGATCAGGAAGGCGATCACGAAGCCGCCCAGGAGGGCCGCCCAGAACAGCCCGTCCGACAACTGGGCCTCCATCGCGCCCGGGGTGAGGGCGACGACGGCGTTGTCGACCAGTTCCATCACGGCGATCGACACGGTGTCGGCGGCCAGCGCCACCTTGACCGCGGCCCTGAGGCCCAGGCCGGCCCGGCGCACCGCGAACAGGGTGAAGGAGTAGCCGAACAGGAACGCGAGGGCGATCGCGACGACCATGGTCGGCACATTGCCCCAGCCGAGGGCGGTACCGATGACCATCCCGAGGATCTCGCCGATGGCGCACCCGGTGAGGCAGTGCAGGGTCGCCTTCATCGCCATGGACCAGGAGACGCTCCCGTGCTTCGCCGCCGGGGAGGCGTGATCGTGGTGCCGGTCGCCGTGCGGAGGGTGGTGCTGGTCGTGGTCCATGCCTCCTGTATACCCCCTAGGGGTATGGGGAGCAAGGGTCCACTCGGGCGACGAGGAGCGGGTGCGGCGGGCGGCGTCTATACGATGTCCGACCGGGAAACGGACGGCGGCGGAGAGGAGACGGGGCGTGACGGATCACCGGCAGCGTCCCCGGCGGCGCGGACAGGGCGAGCTGGAGGCGTTGGTCCTGTCGGTGCTGCGGGAGGCGGACGGTCCGGCCACCGCCGGGTGGGTGCAGGAACGCCTGGGCGGCGGTCTCGCCTATACGACGGTGATCACGATCCTCACCCGGCTGCTCGCCAAGGGCGCGGTCACCCGCGAGCGCGGCGGGCGGTCCTTCGCCTGGCTGCCCGCGTCCGACGAGGCGGGTCTCGCCGCCCACCGCATGCGCAGGGTGCTGGACGCCGAGCGGGACCGCGAGGCCGTGCTGGCCAGTTTCGTCAACGGCCTCGGCCCCGACGACGAACGGCTGCTGCGCGAACTCCTGGACCGGCCCCGCGACGAAGAGGAAGAGGAGGAAGGCTGACGTCTCAGCTGCTGCCGCTCAGCGCGCGGCCGGCCGAACAGCATCTGCATCCGTACGCCGCGACGCGCCTGTGACCGTTCGGCCGCGTCGGGAGGTTTATCCGGCCGAAAGCCGGTAAGCAGGGCCCGGGTAATGGTGTCGGAGCGTCCCCCCGGCGGGTCCTGGGCAGGGAGCACGGTCGTGTGAGAGGTGTTCTGGTCTGTCCGGGTTGCGCCAGGAGGGCATCGGGCAGGCCACACTGCCCGCGACGAGCGGCACCGAGCCGGCACAGGCGGCGCCGCCACCGGCCGAGCCTCCACAGGCCCAGCCGACACCCGTGGAGCCGACACCCGCGGAGCGGACGCCCGCCGTGCCGACACCCGCAGGGTCCCCACGGGCCGCGCCCGCGAAGCAGCGGGACGCCTTCTTCGACAACGCCAAGTACCTGGCGATCCTGCTGGTCGCCGTGGGCCACGCCTGGGAACCCCTGCGCGAGGGCAGCCGCACGGTCACCGCGTTCTACACGCTCGTGTACGCCTTCCACATGCCGGCGTTCATCGTCATCTCCGGCCACTTCTCCCGCGGCTTCGACGGCAGCCCGCGGCGCGTCAAGCGCCTGATCACCGGCGTGGCCGTGCCGTACGTGGTGTTCGAGGTGGCGTACACCCTCGTCACCAGGTGGACCGACGGCGCCCCGGACCGCGACATCAGCCTGCTGGACCCCCTCTACCTGACCTGGTTCCTGGCCGCGCTGTTCGTCTGGCGGCTGACCGTGCCGGTCTGGCGGCTCGTACGCCGGCCGCTGGCGCTCGCGCTGGCCGTCGCGATGCTCGCGATCCTCTCGCCCGCCATCGGCAAGGACCTCGACCTCCAGCGGGTCCTCCAGTTCCTGCCCTACTTCGTCCTGGGCCTGCTGCTGAAGCCGGAGCACTTCCGGCTGGTGCGCCGCCGCGCGGTACGCGTCGCCGCGGTGCCGGTCTTCGCGGCCGCCCTGGCCGTGGCGTACTGGGCGGCCCCACGCGGCGTCTACCCCTGGTTCTTCCACAACGACAGCGCCGTACAGCTGGGGGCGCCCGCCTGGTACGGCCCCGTGATGACCCTGGCCACCTTCGGCTGTTCCCTCGTCCTGGTGGCCTGCTTCCTGGCCTGGGTGCCGGGACGCCCCACCTGGTTCACCGCCCTGGGCGCGGCCACGCTCTACGGCTATCTCCTGCACGGCTTCGTCAAGCAGGCCGCCGGCCCCGCCCACTGGTACGACCACCCCTGGATCCACCAGCCGCTCGGCGCCCTCGCCGTCACCCTCGTCGCCGCGCTGACCGTGACCCTGCTGTGCACCTCCCCCGTCCGGCGGGTCTTCCGGTGCGTGGTGGAGCCGAGGGCGGAGTGGGCGTTCAGGCGGAGCGGCGAGGGCGGACGCGCGGCGGCGTAGGCGGGATCACTCGGTGCGCAGGGCGGTGGCGGTGGTCGTCCTGGCGGCCCAGCCCGCCGGGAGCAGGGCACCCGCCACCGCGATGACCAGCCCGCCCAGGGCGAGCAGGGCCAGCCCGGGCGCGTCGTAGACGGCGATGTGCGAGGGCGGCAGGGTCATGCCGACGGCGTCGCCCATGAGCGGCGTGACGTAGTGGTGCAGGGCCACGCCGACCGGGACCGCCAGCGCGCCGGCCGGCAGGCCGACGCAGGCGACCGAGGTGACGACCATGCTCAGGGTCTGGCGCGGGGCCATGCCCAGGGCCTTCAGAACGCCGAGGTCGTGGACCCGGTCGCGGGTGTCGAGGACGACCGTGTTGAGCACGCCCAGGCCGGCGACCACGACGAGCATGAGGGTGAGCGTCCCGATCAGCGCGTCCATGGCGGCGATCACGCTGGAGTCGTCGGAGGTGTTCGCCTGGGCGACGGCACCGAGCGGGTCGAGCCTGTCGTTGAGCGCGGCCAGGTAGCGCGCCGGATCCGTGTCCGGTTTCGTCTCCACGTCGTACCGGCCCGGTGTCGCGTCGAGCCCGAGCGCGGTGAGGGTCGAGGTCGGGGTCAGGAGCTCCATCCCCTCGCCCTCGGTGAAGAACGCCTCGCCGACGATCCGTACCGGGACGTGCCGCCCCTGCTCCGCCAGTGTCACCGTGTCGCCGACCCGGATTCCGGCGGCCTTCAGGAACCGCGTGGTGACCACGGCCTGGCCCGGCCCGTCCAGCCAGTCGCCCGAGACCATCGGGGGGCCGGCCCAGGACGCGTCGCCCTGGTACGCCACCACCGTGGTGGCGCCGGTGACGCCGGACGCGCTCACCTCCGCCTGGGTCGTGCCGTAGAAGCGGCCGGTCCCCTGCTGGGCGCGGAGCGCGGCGGCAATCTCGGCCGGGTCGGCCTTCGGCTCTTCGGGCCCGCCGCCCACGTGCACCGCCTGCGCGCCGGGCGGCGCCTGCCCGCCGCCCGTCCCGACGACGACCGACCCGCCCGAGTTCAGCATGCGGCCCGACTGGACGGCCCCGAGCGTGAGGGCGAGCCCGACCCCGAAGGTGACGGCGGCGGCGCCGAAGACCACCGCGGCGGCCATCGTCGCCGAACGCGCCGGCCGGGCGAAGGGGCCCGCCAGCCCGAGACCGACCGCCCGCGGCACCGCCAGCCGTCCCGTGAGCCGCCGTGCCAGGCGCCCCCGGCCGGTGCCGGGCGTACGGCCGGTGCTGATCGCCGCCACGGTGCGCAGCCGTCCGGCGCGCAGCGCGGGCACCAGAGCGGCACAGGCGACCAGGGCGAGGGCCGCGGCGGGCACGGCGACGTCGATCCACAGCGGGATCGACGCCGACGGACCGTCGAAGGCCTCGCCGACCTCGGCGAGCACGGGGACGGCCAGCAGATGGCCCGCCACCAGCCCCAGGACACAGCCGACGGCCGCGGGGACCAGCGCCTGCCCGACGTAGGCCCGTACGACCTGCGCGGGGGTGAAGCCGAGGGACTTGAGGATGCCGATGCGCCGGGTCGCGGCCCCCACCGCGCCGCTCACGACGATGCCGATGACCAGGACCGACAGGAGCAGCCCGAGGACACCGAAGGCGGCCAGGAACGGCACGAACGCCATCGCGTTGGCGGTTTTCTCCTGCTTGACCGTCAGATAGGACTGTGACCCGGTCAGCGCGCCCTTCGGCGCCGCCGCGGTGATCGCGGCCCGGCCGGCGGCCACCTGGGCGTCCGTCCCCGCGCGCGCGAGGCGGTAGAGCATCTCGTACGTGGGCGCGCTGCCCGGCGCGGCCAGCGACGCGGCTCGCGCGGGAGTCACCCAGGCGTCCGCGGTGCCGGTCACCGACCGGGCGACCCCGACCACGGTCAGCGTGGGGCTGCCCGGCGCGTCGGGGAACGTCAGCCGCGCGCCCGGTTCGACGGGCAGCATGCCCCTGGCCACCACGATCTGGCCGGGGCCGGTGAGCCAGGTGCCGGACACGAGGTCGACCCGGTCGACACCGCCCCCGGCGTCCGCCCGGCCGGCGACGGTCACCGGCGGCAGATCGACACCTTCCGGGAGGATGTCCGAGGACGAGGCGGTACGCGCGCGTGCCGCGACGGTCCGGAAGGGCCCGGCCGCGGCGCTCACGCCCTTCGCGCGGGCGGTCGCCGTGAGGTCCGCCGCCGTCACCTTCGCGCCGTCGAACCGCGCGGTCAGATGGGCGCCGCGCTGCTGGGCGAAGGCGTGGTCGAAAGGCGCCTGGGACGCGACGAGCAGCCCGGCGGCGAGAAACGACGCGGTGACGGCCATGAGCGTCGTCATGATCATCACGGCGGTCTGCACCCGCCGGCGCCCGACCCCGGCGCGCACCACCCGGCCGAGGGCGCTCATCGGGCCGCCGCCGCCGCGCCCCCGGCACTCCTGGTGTCCCGGACGACACGGCCGTCGACCAGCTCGACGGTCCGGGTCGCGCAGGATGCCGCGAGGCTCAGATCGTGGGTGACCAGGACGATCGTCTGCCCCGACGCGTTGAGTTCGGCGAGCAGTTCCCGGACGTCCGCGCCGGAGGCCGTGTCCAGCGCGCCGGTGGGCTCGTCGGCCAGCAGCAGGGCCGGACGGTTCATCAGGGCCCGGGCGACCGCGACACGCTGCCGCTCCCCGCCGGACAACCTGCCCGGGTAGGCGTCCGCGTGCCGGTCGATGCGCAGGTCCGCCAGCAGACCGGCGGCCCGCGCGCGGGCCTCGGCCCGGGGCATCCCCGCCAACTGGGCGGGCAGCAGCACGTTGTCGGTGACCGTCAGATCGTCCAGCAGATTGAAGAACTGGAAGACCATGCCGACCTTCGTACGCCGGTAGCGTGCCGAGCCCGCCTCGCTCAGCTCGTCCACCCGCAGCCCGTCCACCGTGACGGTGCCCGTGCTCGGCCGGTCCAGCCCCGCGATCAGGTTGAGCAGCGTGGACTTGCCGCTGCCGGACGGCCCGAGGACGGCGAGCGCCTCCCCGGCGGCCACGCTCAGCGTCACGTCGGCGAGGGCCGGCGGCCCTTCCCCGTACGTCCTGCTCACAGCCCGCATGTCGATGACGGGCGCGGTCGCTGCCACGGTGCCTCCAGGGTCGGCGTTCGGCGGTTCGGTCCGAAGCTAGGGGCGGACCCCGGCCCGGGTCGTCGCCTGCGACGGCGAGGCCGGCTGCTGCCCCGGGATGACCCGCCGGGCACGTCATCCCTGCGATGTACGCGGCGGATGCAGGCCGCCCGCGCCGCCGTCCGCAGCGGGACGGATGTGGGAGGCAACACGGGTTGCCACACTGTGCGCATGGGCGGGGTGGGCGGGGCGGCCGGGACGGTGCGGGCGGAGTTCGTGGAGCGGTGGCGAACGGGGGCCGCGGCCCTGCTGCGCCGGAGCCCGCTGCCCCGCCCGTCCCGGTGGATGTGGACGGCCGACGCGATCCTCGCCTTCGTCCTCGCCGCCTGCACGGTGGGCGCCGCCTACCGGCAGGGCGACGGCGCCGCGCCGGTTCCGCCGGGGCTCGTGCCGGTGCCGCCGCGGGTGCCCGCGCCCGGCGTCCCGTACGTCGGTCCGTTCCCGGACGGGGGAGTGGGCGTGGCGCGGTTCGCCGAGGCCGTCCAGCCCTGGCAGCTGGTGCTGGCCGCCCTGACCGCGTTGCCCCTGGTGGTGCGTCGCAGGTACCCGCTGTCTGCGTTCTGGGCGGTGATCGTCGCGAGCCTGCTGTTCAACGAGCATCTGAGCGGCGGCGACCCGACCCTGTACACGTTCCTGTCCTGTGTGGTCGCCGCCTACAGCGCGGCCGTGTACAGCCCGTACCGGGCGCGGGCCCTCGCCGGCCTGGTGGCAGGCGCCGCCCTGGTCGCCGTACTGCGCGACGAGAACTTCCCGTCGTTCGCGCCCGGTCTCGTGCCGTTCCTCGCGCTGCTCGGGGTGGGACTGGGAGCCAACGCGGTCCACATCTGGAAGCAGCGGCTGACCGCTCTGGAGGAGGAGCACGAGGCCGCCACGCTGCTGGCCGTCGACCGCGAGCGTTCCCGGATCGCGCGCGAACTGCACGATGTCGTCACCCACAATGTGAGCGTGATGGTGATCCAGGCGGGAGCGGCCCGCAAGGTGATGGACACCGCGCCCGACCGGGCCCGCCAGGCGATGCTGGCCGTCGAGGCGGGCGGCCGTACGGCGATGGCCGAACTGCGGCACGTCATGGGCCTGCTCACCATGGCCACCGACGGGGGCGACGGGGGCGGGGACGCGGAGCGGGCCGGGGATGCCTCCGACCCGGCCGCCGGGTCCGGTCTGGCACCGCAGCCGGGCCTCGCCCAGGTGCCCGCGCTCACCGACCGGGTCCGTGAGACCGGCGTGCCCGTCGAGCTGACCGTCACCGGCACCCCGGCCCCGCTCGCCGCCGGCGCCGACCTGGCCGCGTACCGCGTGGTGCAGGAGGCGCTGACCAACACGGTCCGGCATGCCGTCGGCAGCCGGGTGCGGATCGCCATCGAGCACGTCCCCCGCGCGGTGCGCATCGAGGTGTCCGACACCGGCGGCACGTCCGCGGCACCGGACGGTCCCGGCGGCGGCCGCGGACTGACCGGCCTGCGCGAACGCCTCGCCGTCTACGGCGGCACCCTCCACGCGGGCGAACGCCCCACCGGCGGCTTCGAGGTCCGCGCCGTCATACCCGCGGAGGAGATCGCGTGACCGAAGAGCCGCCGCGCGTGGTGATCGCCGACGATCAGGCGCTGGTCCGCACCGGCTTCGGCATGATCCTGGCGGCGGACGGCATCGACGTCGTCGCCGAGGCGTCCGACGGGGACGAGGCCGTCGACGCGGTCCGCCGCACCCGGCCCGACCTGGTCCTCATGGACATCCGGATGCCCGGGACCGACGGCCTTGAGGCCACCCGGCGGATCCTCTCCGGCGCCGAATCCCCCGAGCGGCCCCGCGTCATCATGCTGACCACCTTCGACCTGGACCGTTACGTGTACGCGGCCCTCACCGCCGGGGCGAGCGGCTTCCTCCTCAAGGACGTCACCCCCGAGCACCTGGTCGCCGCCGTCCGTCTCGCCCGCACCGGTGACGCGCTGCTCGCGCCGGCCATCACCCGGCGCCTGGTCGAACGCTTCGTCGCCCGTGAGACGGCGGCCTCCGTGGCCCTGCACCGCGACCTGACGGTGCTCACCCCCCGCGAACTCGAGGTCCTCCGCTCGCTCGGCACCGGCCTGAGCAACGCCGAACTCGCCGCGCGCTTCCGGCTGAGCGAGGCCACCGTGAAGACCCACGTGGCCCGGATCCTCGCCAAGCTCCGCCTGCGGGACCGCGCCCAGGCCGTCGTCGTGGCCTACGAGACCGGCCTGATCGCCCCGGGAGCGGGCACCCGGACGGACCTCTAGCTGCCGGGCCCGCGCTCCGCCGGGCCTGCGCCGGCCCTCCGCCGGCCCTTCGCCGGTGTTCTCCGGCCTCCGGCGGGGTTCTCCGGCCTCCGCCGGCCTTTCTCCGGTCTCCTCCGGGTCCTCTTGGGGCCAAACGGGTGACCTGCCTCACACGCTGTCACAGGGATCGGCGACGCGGTGTCTTGAGGCCGAACCACCGATTCTGGAGGAGACGACATGGCTGAGAACACCGATGTTGTCGTGATCGGCGGCGGATACGCCGGCGTCATGGCGGCCAACCGGCTGACGCAGCGCGACGACGTGACCGTGACACTGATCAACCCCCGCCGTACCTTCGTCGAGCGGATCCGGCTGCACCAGCTGGTGGGCGGTTCGGACGACGCGGTCGTCGACTACGCGAAGATCCTGGCCGACCGCGTCCGGCTGACGGTCGACACCGTGACCCGGATCGACGCGGCCGGGCGCCACGTGGAGCTGGCCTCGGGCGGCACGGTCCACTACGACTACCTGATCTACGCGGTGGGCAGCGGCAGCGCCGACCCGCGGGTACCCGGCGCGGCGGAGCACGCCCACCCGCTCGCCGACCTGGAGGAGGCCGAGCGGCTGCGGCCGGTCCTCGCCGGCGCGCCCGCCTCGGCCGCGGTGTCGGTGGTCGGCGCCGGCCCGGCCGGCATCGAGACCGCCGCCGAACTGGCGGAGGAGGGCCGCACCGTGACGCTGGTCTGCGGCGGCGTGCTCGGCCCGTACCTGCACCCGCGGGGCCGCCGCGCGGTCGCCGCGCGGCTGGCCAAGCTCGGCGTGACTGTGCTCGACGGCCCCGACACCCGGGTGACGGAGGTGACCCGCGAGGCCGTGCGGCTCGCCGACGGCCGCGAGCTGCCGAGCGAGGTGACCGTCTGGACCGCCGGGTTCGGCGTGCCGGACCTGGCCGCGCGCAGCGGACTGAGCACCGACGCCCTGGGCCGCCTGCGCACCGACGAGACGCTGACCAGCGTGGACGACCCGCGCATCATCGCGGCCGGGGACTCCGCGGCACCGTCGGACCTGCCGTTCCGGCAGGGCTGCCAGTCCGCGGTCCAACTCGGCCCGCAGGCCGCCGAGACGGTACTCAGCCGCATCGCCGGCGAGCTGCCCGCACCCATCGACGTGGGGTTCGCCGGCCAGTGCCTGAGCCTCGGACGGCGTTCCGGCGTCTTCCAGTTCGCCCGTAAGAACGACATGGCGGTCAGCCTGTACCTTGGCGGCCGTCTGGGCGGGAGGGTCAAGGAGATCGTGTGCCGGAGCACCGTCTGGCAACTGGCGTACGAGGCGCGCAAGCCCGGCGTGCGCACCTGGTGGAGCAAGGACGGCAGGCGCCGGGAACTGCTCCGGGCGCAGCGGGGCGAGGCCCCCGACACCGCCGGCCGGGCGGCCTAGCGGGGCGGGCGCGTCCGCGCGGGGAAGAATGGACCTCGGTGTGCACGCACGCCTGAAGACCGTCGGCGGCCGGCGCCGACCGCGAGGAAGAGGAGAGGGCCGAGCCATGGGCGACGACACCGCTGATCCGGCGACCGACACGTTCGTCGCCCACCGCAACCTCCTGTTCACGGTCGCGTACGAGATGCTCGGATCGGCGGTGGACGCCGAGGACGTCCTCCAGGAGACCTGGCTGCGCTGGATCGAGGTCGACCTGGCACAGGTGCGCGACCGGCGCGCCTACCTGGTCCGGATCACGACCCGTCAGGCGCTCAACCGGCTGCGCACCATGACGCGCCGCAAGGAGGCGTACATCGGCCCCTGGCTGCCCGAGCCACTGCTCACCGCCTCGGACGTGGCCCAGGACGCCGAGCTCGCCGAGAGCGTGTCGATGGCGCTGATGCTCGTCCTGGAGACCCTTTCGCCGACGGAGCGCGCCGTCTTCGTGCTGCGCGAGGCCTTCGACGTCGGTTACGAGGAGATCGCGGCCGCGGTCGACAAGAGCCCCGCGGCCGTCCGTCAGATCGCGCACCGCGCCCGTAAGCACGTCGACGCCCGCCGTCCGCGCGAGGTGGTCTCCCCGCGCGAGACCCGGGCGGTGCTGGAGTCGTTCCGGCGCGCGCTCGACACCGGGGACATCCAGGGCCTTCTCGACGTGCTCGCGCCCGAGGTGGTCCTGCTGAGCGACGGCGGCGGCGTCAAACAGGCCGCGCGACGGCCCGTCGTCGGCGCCGACAAGGTGGCCCGCTTCATCATCGGCGGCGCCGGCCGGATCGATGCCACCCTCACCGGCGAACTCGCCCTGGTCAACGGGCACCCGGCCCTTCTGGTCCGGCTCGACGGCGAGGACGACGGCGTCATGGCGATCCGCGTCGAGGACGCCCGCATCACCGGCATCTACTACGTCCGCAACCCCGAGAAGCTGACCCGGGTCGCCTCCGAGACCCCCCTCACGCTGCGCTGAACGCCACGGGGGGCGGACTCCGCCGCCTCCGGGCCGATTTTCATGGCGTATTCACAGCAAGGGCCGTAGCGCTTCCCGGCATGACCCGGCCAGGTCGGGTCATGGCGCTGACCAGGATAAACGCGCAAGCGTGGCGGGATTTTCCGGCGTCGCGGAGAGGGCGTCGGCGCGGACAGAAAGCGATCTCCACCACTTTCCGGAACCGTTTCTGTTCGTAGCGTTGACACCCCGCACACCCCCTCTTATTGTCACGCCACCATTCCGACCACGTGACGATATTTCGAACAGCTGAAAGGCAAGTGCCCTGCGCGCCACCGAAATCAGTGCATACGTGGCAGGCGCGCCCCGGCGCCGCCCGGCGTATGTACAGGTGCGCCCCGATGACGCGATCACGGGATTCGGCGAGGCCTGCTTACAGGGCCGCACCGCCGCACTGATCGACGATCCACCGGACACCGAGGCGCCCGAGCGCCGGTCCGAGCGACGCGCCGGGCGATCCGATCGTCGGTCGGTTCAGCGTGACCCTCCGCCTGTTCACCGTCCATGAACAGGCGCACCAGGCCCCTGACGGCCTCGCGGCCGCACGCGGATCCAGAAGATCCCCGAGCGGATCCGCGCCGCGGGGCCCACCGCTCCACCGCACGTCCGGTCGGTACGGAGCGCCCGAGACCCACCCGCACGACGCCCCCCTGAGGGATCGACACCCGACCCCCCACCGGGAACGCGCGGAAGCGGACACGGCGCGTCCCACCCCGGATCGCCCGCCCCCGCTCGCAGGCCGGCGCGACCCGCTCCACCGGTTCCCCACAGCCTTCTGACACCCCCCATCCTCTCAACGACGAGAAGAACGAGGAACGATCACCATGCGCAACCGAAGAGCCGCCCTCGCCGTCACCGCCGGAGCCGTCTCTCTCGCCCTCACGCTGTCCGCCTGCGGCAGCGACATCGGGGGCAGCTCCGAGGGCGACTCCGGGGGCGGCACCATCGGCATCGCCATGCCGACCCAGGCCTCCGAGCGCTGGCTCACCGACGGCAAGAGCGTCGTCGCCGACCTGAAGGCCGACGGCTACCAGACCAAGCTGGTGTACGGCCAGGACGACCCGAAGACGCAGGTCGCACAGATCGAGGCCCTGATCAAGCAGGACGTCGACGCACTGATCATCGCGGCCATCGACAACAAGTCGCTCAACGACGTGCTCCAGAAGGCCGCCGACGCGGACATCCCGGTGATCTCCTACGACCGGCTCATCCTCGGCACCGCGAACGTCGACTACTACGTGTCCTTCGACAACGAGCAGGTCGGCCGGTTCCAGGCGCGCTACATCATCGACAAGCTCGGCCTGGAGGACGGCGCGGGCCCGTTCAACATCGAGCTGTTCGCCGGCTCCCCCGACGACAACAACACCAAGTACTTCTTCGACGGCGCGATGCACCTCCTCCAGCCGTACCTGGACACCAAGCAGTTGGTGGTCCGGTCCGGCCAGACCGGGCTCAAGGAGGTCACCACCCTGCGCTGGGACGGGCCCACCGCGCAGAAGCGCATGGACGGCATCCTCGCCGACGCGTACGGGAGCAGGAAGGTCGACGCGGTCCTCTCGCCGTACGACGGCATCTCCATCGGCGTCCTGAACGCGCTGAAGAAGGGCGGTTACGGCTCCGGCAGCAAACCCCTGCCGATCGTCACCGGGCAGGACGCCGAACTCGCCTCGGTGAAGTCGATCATCGCGGGCGAGCAGTCGCAGACCGTCTACAAGGACCTCCGTCAACTCGCCGGTGTCGCCGCCGAGATGGCCGACGACATACTCAACGACAAGACGCCGAAGGTGAACAACAGAAGGGCCTACGACAACGGAGTCAAGGCCGTGCCCGCCTACCTGCTGCAGCCGACGACCGTCGACAAGACCAACTACGAGTACGTCCTGGTCGCCGGCGGCTACTACACCGACGCCGAACTCAAGTAGCCACGGCCCGGACCCGTCGGAGCCGGGCCACGACCGACGATGACCACGCCGACCGCGGTCATCGTCGGCCATGGTGCGCGAGAACAAGGCCCGAGCCGTGTCCTCACCGCACCCCGGCCCACGGCTCGCGGACGAACCCGATCGAGGCCCACTTCGGACCCCTGCGCCGGTTCACCCTCGCCGGCGCCGCCTGGACGGGCGGCACGCCGTCGAGCCCAGCCACCACGTACGACAACCCTCGGACGACAACCCTCGGATGCGGTGAACCCCTCGGTCACAGCGCTAGATCCACGTGTCCAGCCACATCCGTGACCGCCAGTCGCCGACCGGGATCGCCTGGCCCGTGTAGACGGGCCAGAAATAGATGAAGTTCCAGGCGATGAGCAGCACGATCCCGCCCGCGACGACCGCGCCCGCCATCCGGCGTCTGTCGTCCGCGCCCGGCGGGCCCAGGAGCGCGCCCAGGGTCATCGCCACGGCCAGGCACAGGTACGGCACGAAGGCGACCGCGTAGAAGGAGAAGACCGTACGGTCCTGGTACAGGAACCAGGGCAGATAGCCGGCCGCCACCGCGCACAGCACGGCGCCCGCCCGCCAGTCGCGGCGCAGCGCCCACCGGTAGAGCAGATACCCGAGCGCGCAGCACGCCGACCACCACAGCACCGGCGTGCCCAGCGCGACGACGGCCTGCGAGCAGTCGACCGTGGCGTGACACCCGTCCCGCCCGGCCTTCGGCGACCGGTAGTCGAACAGCACCGGGCGGCCGAGCACCAGCCAGCTCCACGGGTTCGACTCGTACCGGTGCCAGGTGTGCAGCCCCACATTGAACTGATAGACGCCGTACTCGTAGTGCCACAGGCTGCGGAGCGGGGCCGGTATCCACGACCAGGCGCCGCCACGGCCGTCCGCCCAGTGCCGCCCGTAACCGCCGTCGGACCGGAACCAGCCGGTCCACGTCACCAGGTAGGTCACGACGGCGACCGGCACGACGGACAGCAGGGACCAGCCGAGATCCTTGCGCAGCACTGCCCGGTACGGGCGCCCCGCCCCGGCCACGCGCCGCGAGCCGACGTCCCACAGCAGGGTGAGGACCACGAAGAAGGCGAGGAAGTACAGGCCGTTCCACTTGGTCGAGGCCGCCAGCCCCAGGAAGACGCCGGCCGCGAGCCGCCACGGACGCGGTCCCGTCCCGGCACGGTCGCCGGTGACCCGGTCCGGGCGCGCGTGACCGTCCCCGTCCACCGGGAGGGCGGCCGCGAGCCGGGCCCGCGCGTGATCCCGGTCGAGCAGCAGACAGCCGAACGCCGCCAGCACGAAGAACATGACGACGAGGTCCAGCAGAGCGGACCGGCTCATCACCACATGCAGACCGTCCAGCGCCATCAGCGCGCCGGCCAGACAGCCCAGCGCCGTCGACCGGAACAGCCGGCGCCCGATGCGGCACAGCATCAGCACCGACAGCGTGCCCAGCACCGCGGTCATGAAGCGCCAGCCGAACGGGGTGAGGCCGAACATCCACTCACCGAGCGCGATCACCCACTTGCCCGTCGGCGGATGCGCGACGAACGCCCCGGTGTCGGAGAGCGGGATCACCTGAGGGTCCGCGAGGATCTGCGGGTCGGTGACCCTGCGGTCCGGCCAGGTGCCCTCGTAACCGAGCCGCAGCAGCGCCCAGGCGTCCTTGGCGTAGTAGGTCTCGTCGAAGACGAGGCCCCGCGGCTGCCCGAGACGCCGGAACCGGATCACCCCGGCCAGCACGGCGACGAGTACCGGCCCCAACCAGTCCATCACCTTCGCCGCGCGGTACGCCCCGGCCGGACCGAGGCGTATGAGCTCCCCCCAACGGGTCGACGGCCCCGGAAAGGGCGGAACCAGACGTTCCCGGACGCCGGTCCGAGGGCGCCCGGCGTATCCGAACAGGCGCAGCCGGCCCTGCCAGTCGTCGGACACCTTCGTCGGACGGCCGCCGTCGAGGACGGGGGAGCGCCGCACACTGCTACTCGTCACCGGACGACCCTAGACGCCGACCTGCGCGAACGACCGCGCGATCCCGCATTCCACCGTCCGACCCGGCGCATACGTCCGGTCCGGCGCACACGTAGTCATCCTCGAGGAGGAGCGCGCTGCGCACACGGGTGCGGCGGCGCTGGGGGTGGACCAGCGCGCAGCTCTCTTCTGCGAACGGCCGCCGCTCCTCCCGAGCGCCGACGGCCGCTCCCCCCGAGGGCGCCGGGGCCGCGGCGGCGACACCTGATGTGACGTCATGGCCCGATGTCGACGGATAAGCCGCACCTTTCCCCTGTGCGGCGGGTGGGCCGGGAGCGGGATGAATTGCCCTGCCGCGAACGCCGGACTCCGTTGCAACGGCAACAAGTTCGACGGTGGCGATGCGATGGACGGGGCACCCAGACAGGCACGGCTTCTCCGAAAGGAACCACCATGGCAACTCCCCTGACCGCAGCAAGGGTTCTCGCCGCCCTCAGAGCCGAGGGCGTCACCGTCGTCGAGGTCGGCGGCTGGCGCACCCACAACCGCGCGGGACACGGCGCGTGGGGCCCGGTCGCGGGGGTGGTCGTCCACCACACCGTGACATCCGGGACGGCCGCCTCCGTGGCGATATGCCGCGACGGATACGCCGGTCTCCCCGGACCCCTGTGCCACGGCGTCATCGACAAACGGGGCGTCGTGCACCTCGTCGGCTGGGGCCGCGCCAACCACGCCGGCAGGGGCGACGGCGACGTCCTGAAGGCGGTCATCGCCGAGAAGGGGCTACCCGCGCCGAACGAGAACGACATCGACGGCAACGTCCACTTCTACGGCTTCGAGTGCGTCAACCTCGGCGACGGCAAGGACCCCTGGCCGGCGGTCCAGCTGGATGCCATGGTCCGCGCCTCGGCCGCGCTGTGCCGGGCGCACGGCTGGTCCGCCGCCTCCGTGATCGGCCACAAGGAGTGGACGAACACGAAGACCGACCCGCGCGGCTTCACCATGGCCGACTTCCGCGCCAGGGTCGCGACCCGGCTGCGCAAGGCCCCCAACACCGACACACCGATCCCCACCCCGACCGACCCGAGCCAGGAGGACACCGTGCCCAACCCGTCGATGCTGAACGAGTCGAACGTCATCGATGTGGAGCTGCCCTCCGGCGAATGGGTCGGCCTGGCGTTCGCGGACCCGGTCCTCCACTCCGGGCCGCGCCTGCACAACACCCTGGTGCACGTCTCACTCGAGGAGAAGGCCCCGGACGACGCGCTGGTCGAGGGCCGCTTCTACCTGACGGACACCTCGGGCAAGCACCCGTCCGCGTTCCAGACCGTCACCCGCTACGGCGGCGGCGGCCACCAGTTCGCCCTGTCCGGCACCGTCCCGGCCGGAAAGCACCTGCGGTTCCAGATCCGCGTGCGAACGGCCGACGCCAGCCCGGTCACGCTCCTCCACCGCACCGCGACCGGCCCCTACTGGGCCGCCTGACCCACCCGCCCCACCCGGGCGACCGAGAGGACCACATGAGAACCACCGCCCCCACTGAACTCGCCCTGCCCGAGCGGACACCTGACGAAGAGCACGCCGTCGTACAGGATCCACCAGGCAGGGAAGAGCCCGGCGGAGCGGCCCAGCCCGACACCCCCGACCCGGCCGCCACCACCGGACCCCGGAAACCCCAGCCCCCGTCCACCCCCACCCAACCGTCCGAACGGGAGTTACCCACCCCCACCCACCCGACGTCCGCCAGACACTGACACCACCCCGAGCGCCCCGCCCCGAGGCCCCCTGACACCGGAGCGGGGCGCGCCGAACACCTGCCACAGCGACGATCGCGAATTGGGAAGCGATGGGCATGACGATCTCTCCGCCCGCATGGCGTACGCGGGAACCGTCAGACAGGCGAAAGCACTCGTTTCCCGACTCCCGCGCTGCGCATGGCGGTTGACGGGCAAGGCGAGCCCGGCGTGCGGTCCGACCTGCGCCCCCGGACCATGATCGGTCCGCGTCCCAGCGGCCCCGGACGCGTCCGCCGGCAGCCCTGGTTGATGCTGGACGGGCTGCCGTCGGGGCCCTGCGCTTCCCTGCTTCCCCGCCGTGCCGGACGCTGCCGCCGCAACCCGGTCGGACGTAGCTGATCGGGCGGCTACGCGCCAGGAGGCCGGTACTGGACCTCCCCGGCTGTACGCAGGGCCTTCAGCGTTTCATCCACGGTCAGGAGAACAGTCGTCTCGAACGAGCCGAGCGCGCCGCCCCCGCTGATCGCCAGCGCAACCGCGGCCATGGAAACGTTGTCCGGAGCCTCCCACAGGTTGTAGCCGTCGTGCGTGCCGAAGGCATACCAGAAACCGTGGAGCTTCCCGCCGACGGACTCGATGTACGACTGAGCCGCCTGTGCGCGGTCCTCCGGGTGGTCGATCAGCCGCGCCCAGGTCTCCGGCGTGTAGCTGAACCTCGATAGATAGAGCGGCATCCTGTCTCCCTTTCGTTCCGTCAAGGGATGCCCCCACGAGGGAGGAAGTGCGCAGGCGGCGGCCCGTATCCCCCATACGGCCGGGCCGATGACCGCCCCGGCGACGACGATCGACGAAGGAGGGGCCCATCCGAAAGACACGGAGGAGCGGGCGAGGGAACGGAATCCACCCTGCGAAGCGTGACGCGACTTCCGCGACCGCACAGCACTGCTTCGCCGGCCCCCAGGAAGGCCGCCTCAGGCGAAGCGATCCCCGCGACGGCCGCCATCAGCCAGGAAGCCGGCGACGGGACGTCGGAACTCCGAAGCCCCACTCCCGCCATCGCCACCACACTGGCAAACCCCCTGGCCCAGCCCGCCGACACCAGCCCCATGCGCTGATGCCCCCATGGGCCACAGCAACTCACCCGCCGCGCTGATCTACCAACACCTGACCAGCGACCGCGACCACTGCGCTCGGAGTGTCCGCGAGGGCCCCAGCCAGGACGTTCGGGCCACTCATGGACCGCTCCACCTCACGCCACATAGTGGGTCAAAACATACTAAAATGACTACAATATCAACGGTGAGTGTTATGTGCGCTTCTCAAGGGAGGAATGTCCCGATGAGTGAGAACACCGGCGTAAAGAACACCGGCGTAAAGAGCACTGGCGTCAAGCTCGGCGGTGCGCCCGGTTCTCGCGGCCGGACGACCGTCGCCGATGTGGTGGTGGAGAAGATCGCCGGAATGGCGGCACGGGACGTGCTCGGCGTCTATGCCCTGGGCAGTGGACGCGCCCGCTCGATGGGAGCCATGCGGGAGCGAGTGCCCGGCGCCGGCAGTGGCAAATCTGTCACGCGCGGGGTCAGTGTCGAGGTCGGAGAGCTACAGGCGGCCATCGACCTGGAGATCGTCGTCGACTACGGCGTCTCGATCACGGACGTGGCCGCCGAGGTGCGGGAGAACGTGATCTCCGCGGTGGAGCGGATGGCGGGTCGGGAAGTGGTGGAAGTCAACATCACGGTCAGCGACGTGAAGCTGCCGGCCGACGAGGAGGACGAAGGGGAAGAGCGGCAGCGGATTCAGTAGCCGGGGCGCGCGCGGAGCAGCCGGCTTGAGTGAAGGGGCGCGTGATGAGCAGGGCCGTGGTGGGCTTGATGGCCGGAATGGCGCTGGGTTTCGCGGCGTATTTCGGTAACTTCTGGGCTTTCCTGCTGGTGCTGGGGCTGGGTGTCGTCGGTCTTGTGGTCGGGCGGTTCACGGAAGGCGATCTCGAACCGGGCGACTTCGTCCGCCGCCGGGACCGACAGGAGCGGATCCGCGACGACCGGCGACGGACCCGGGGGGACTGGCGGCAGTGACCGGTGAAGCAGATCGGCGTCCGGCCGTTCACCGCGAGGAGCGCGGTGCGATCACCGTCGCCGACCGGGTCGTTGCGAAGATCGCCGCCCATGTGACGCGCGAGGCACTGAGCGGGTTCACCGAGTCGGCCGGCCACGTACCGCCGGGCCGCCGCCCGCCACGTGTGAACACATCTGTGCGGCGAGCCCCGGGACGGAATACCGCAGGACGAGACGCCGAGTCCGCCGCGCAACGGCCGGCAGTGCTCGGGGAGGCGCGGCTGCGCATCGCCGTCGAGCTCGGCTATCCGTCCGACATCGGGGCGCAGTGCGCCGCGGTGCGCCGGGAAGTCACCGAACGGCTCAGGACATGGGTCGGCATGGACGTGTCCGACCTCGTGGTGTCGGTCGAGAGGTTGCACTCGGTGCAGGGACGTCACACGGACCAGGAGAGGGTGAGATGAGCGCGCACACCTGGCGGCAGTCGACCGGTGACAGCGACAGTAACCTTCCCGCCGATCCCGGACAGGCGGCTTCGTCCGCCGATGACACCCCGGGCACGGGCGAGACGGCGACGACCGACGCATCAGGCCGGTCGGCGCGCCGCTTCTGGTCGGCGCGGCGGATTCCCGCGACCCTGGTGGCCCTGCTGTCCGCCGCGGCCATCGGATTGCTCCTGTACGACGTGGTCTCGGTGCGGGCAGGCCGGTCCGCGATGAGCTGGCGGCGGCAGCTCGCCGAGGAACTGGCCACACGGCCACTGGACGACATCTGGGTGATCGTCGGGGCCGCGGTGGTGATGGCAGTCGGCGTGTGGCTCTTCCTGCTGGCGGTGACGCCGGGTCTGCGCAGGCTGCTGCCCATGCGGCAGCCCACCGTCATCCCCGGTACAGAGGATGTCCGAGCCGGGCTCGACCGCCGCGCGGCCGCTCTGGTGCTGCGTGACTGGGCGGTGCGGGTGCCCGGTGTCCGGTCGGCCCAGATCGCTGTCGGCCGCCGGAAGGTCAAAGTCCTGGCACAGGCCCATTTCCGCGGGCTCGAGGAGGTCCACGAGGATCTGGCCGCCACGCTGGGGGAAGCCGTGAAGTCCTTGGGTCTCGCCCGGCAACCCACACTGACCGTGCGCGTCCGGCGCCCGAAGAAGAGCTGAGGTGATCCTGATGCTCAAGACAGTGAACCGGGTGCTGCTGGGGCTTCTCGGCCTCGGACTGTTCGCCCTGGGCGGCGGCGTGCTGTTGGGAGGGCTGGATCTCCAGCGCCGCTGGGGTTTCCGCATGCCGGGCTGGTGGCCCTTCGTCGGGCCGGACGATGTGCTGTTGGGTGCCGAGGGACGTACCCGGTGGCGGGACGAGGGTTGGTGGTGGCCGGCCGTGATCGCGGTGCTCGCCGTGCTGCTGGTCCTGCTGTTGTGGTGGCTCCTCGCGCAGCGCGGACATCGCCTGGACCGGGTCCTCGTCCAGAGCGAGGACGGCGCGGCGGCCCGGCTCGACGGCCGCACGCTGGAGGACGCCATCGAGGAAGAGGCGCGAGCCCTGAACGGGGTTTCGCAGGCTCAGGTCCGACTGTCGGGCCGACGTACTGCTCCCACTGCACGCGTGCGGCTGCTGCTGGAGCCTTACGCGGAGCCGGTGCGAACTCTGGGACAGCTGAGCCGCGAAACACTCGCACACGCACGAGACTCGGCCGGCCTGGACCGCCTGCCGTCGAAGGTCCGACTCAGGGAGGCCCGCCACCGCGCCCGACGCACCGCATGAGGTCCCGCGCAATTCCTTCCCGGGAGGCATCCCGTCGTGGTCCTTTTCCTGACCCTGCTCATCGCCGGAACCGCTCTGATCGCCATCGGCGCGGCCGTCGAGGGCATGCTCTACCTGATGTCCGTCGGCGTACTACTTCTCATCGCCGATCTGCTCTACCTGGCGGCCCGCTCCATCTGGCGCTCCACCAGGCGCCCGGCCAGCTGAAACCCGCTCGTATTTTCCGCTCCGCGGACCACGCCCGCTCCACATACGTGTGGGCCGACGGCGGACGGGATGGGAGCTGGGGAGAGTGGTGGGTGAGGAAGTGGGCGGCCGATTAGTCGCGCTTGGGCCAGATCGGGCCCTGGTCGGTCCAGACGACGTTCTTGTTGCGGCACAGGCAGAAGGGGTGGCCGATCGGGTCGGTGTAGACCTGCCAGCCGTAGCCGTTGGGGCCGATGAAGTCCTGCCTCAGCGTCGCGCCGAGGTCGAGGACGCGGCGCTGCTCGGACCCGATCTCGTCCACTTCGAAGTCGAGGTGGAACTGCTTGGGGTGCTCGCTGTCGGGCCACTGCGGAGCGCGGTAGTCGTCCACCCGGATGAATGCCAGCTCGATCTCGCCGAACTGGATGCCAGCCCAGTCCTCGGAGCTGCCTTCCTTGATCGGACGGCCCGTCACCTCGGAGTAGAAAGCCGCCAGCTTCATCGTGTCCGGGCAGTCGATGATGAAATCGGTGAGTCGCAGCATCCCGCGATCTTGGCACAAGCTCACACCCGACTTCGAGACAGGCCCTGACCCTGCAAGCAACGGACCAACACGAAGGCGCCCGATCCTATGTTTGGCATCGCGAAGCCTGACTGCACGTCGGGCGTGACCGCCCGCGTTGATGTCAGAAGTAGATGTCGAAGGCCACCTAGGAACGTTCCTAGGTGGCCTTTTCCCTGGTGCCCCCGGCAGGATTCGAACCTGCGACACCCGCTTTAGGAGAGCGGTGCTCTATCCCCTGAGCTACGAAGGCGGGATGGTGGCCCTGTGGGTCACTGGCGTCAGCGTACCGGATTCGGGTTGGCGGGTGTGGGGGTCAGGTCAGGGGGACGTGGGTGAAGCGGGCGGCTGTGTGGAGGTCTGTCTCGATGTGGGAGGCGGTGGAGAGCAGGGCCGGGAGGATGTCGTGGACGCACTCCTCGGCCGTGCGGCGGGCGACGTGGGTCGCGGCGTTCAGGGCGGCGACCACCCGGCCGTTCCGGTCGTGGATCGGGACCGCGATCGCGCGTACGCCCTGTTCCAGTTCCTCGTCGACCAGGGCGTAGGAGCCGGAGGCCGCCGCTGTGGGGCCGGTGAGCAGGAGGCGGCCCAGTGCTGTGGAGGGGGCCGGGAGCCGGGTGCCCACGGCGATGTCCACGCTCATGACGTGGTTCGCGGTCGCCCGAGCCGCGTACTGGAGCTCGTCGCCCCGTTCGGTCAGGACCGCCAGGGAGGTCGTCTCCTGGATGGCGTCCGTCAGCGTCGTCAGGTGGGGAGACGCGATCCGGGGGAGGGACGTGCGGGAGAGGGGCGGGAAGCCGAGGGAGAGGACCTGGGGGGTGAGCGCGAACGCGCGGTGGGGGGTGGGGGTCACCAGGCCCAGGTGTTCGTAGGTGATCAGGGCGCGGCGGGCCGTCGCCCTCGCCAGGCCGGTCGCCTTCGCGACCTCCGTGAGGGTCAGCTCCGCCCGGCCCTCGTCGAACGCCGCCAGGACCGTCAGGCCCCGGGCGAGGGACTCGATGAACTCGCGGCCCAGTTCCTGCTTCGACGCGCCCGTCCAGGTCGCCAGTCCCGCCGGGGACGGGCCCGGCTCGGGTCGCGGTGCCCGGCGCAGGTCCTCCTCCATCGCCGCCACGGCCAGACGGAGTCGGGGGAGGAGCGTCTCGCGCAGGTCCGCCGACGTGTGCCGGCTCGTATGGCTGACGACGTTCGCCACGCAAGCGATCCGGGCGGTGCGCGGATCCCGTACGGGGGCGGAGACGGCCACCAGGCCCGGTTCGATCAACTGGTCGTCCAGCGCGCAGTTCTCCGCTGCCGCCCGCTCGGTCCTTCGGGTGAAGTCCTCGTCGCTCCACGCGCTCTGCGGGGGCGGCGGCACGGCCGGGAAGTCGCGGTTCTGCGGGTCCCTCGTCCTGCGGGCGCGCCAGGCCTGCCACTCCTCGGCCGTCCACTCCGTCGCGAACAGCTGGCCCGGCGCGGTGCGTTCGGCGGGGAGCAGGTCGCCGATGCGGAAGCTCAGGGACATCGCGCGGCGGCGGGTCGCCTGGTGGATGAAGCGGATGCCGTCACGGTCGGCGACCGCCAGGGACACGGACTCGTCCAGTTCGTCGGCGAGGCGGTCCGCGCGGGTGGACAGCAGCGCGGGCAGGCGCAGCGCGGCCAGGTAGGCGTTGCCGAGCTCCATGACATGGGGGGTCAGGCTCGCGTCCCGGCCGTCCAGACGGACGTATCCCATGCGGGTGAGGGTCGCGGTGATGCGGTCGACCGTGGAGCGGGCCAGGCCGGTGCTCCGCTCCAAGGCGCTCAGGCTCATCGTGCCGCCCGCCTCGGTCAGCTGCCGCAACACGGCGACCCCCCGGATCAGCGGTGAGACCGCCTCCGCCGGCGCCTGCCCTGCCCCCGGGGTCGGGACCGGAGCCGGGACCGGGTCGGATGCGGTCGTCTTCGCGGACATGGCTGCTCGGCTCTCCGATACGGCGGCGGAACTGACGGTGGCGGTGTGCGGGGCGGTACGTGGCGTGGGGGCCGTGCTGTGTGGTGTGTGGTCGCCGGCTGGCGGTCGGTGCTGGGTGCTCGGTTGTGGTGTGCCGTGGCGGTGGTCGTTGGCAGTCGTTATCGGCCGGGTGCGGCCACGCGCGCGTGCAGGTACGTGCGTGCATGTACGCGCGTGCGTGGTCGTGTGTGGTTGTACGGGGTCGCGGCAGGCCTACGGTAGCCCCGGTCGTCCTGCGGACCGCACGCCCCGTCCGCTTGATCACCCCTCGCCCATCCACCCTTCAGCCCATCCACCCCTCCGCCTCCGGCCCCTCCACCTCCCCTCCCATCCGCCTTCCCGTCCCCCGCCCCTCCGGTGGTTGTCCTTCCGGCCGGCTACCCCCGGCTCACCCGTACGCGGTAGTCGCCTTTCAGGTCCGCCCCCACCACCGAGATGCGGATGCCCCTCTTGGGGTCCTTGAAGGTCTCGCCCGGTGCGAAGGGGGCGTCGGAGAGCTCCGCGTGGACGTTGGGGCTGCGGGTGCAGCCGCCGCTGTCGGTGTGGGAGTCGTAGACCGTGACCGGGCCCATGCCGGTGTCCACGTCCGCGTCGACCTTGTAGATGAGGACGCCCGGGCGGCACACCGTCTCGTCGTTGCCGCCGCGGGCGCGCAGTTCGACGGCGTAACCGGTGCGGTCGCTGAGCGGGACGAAGACCAGCTTCGGGCCGGCCGTGCGGGACAGGGGGGTCAGGGGGTATTCCGTCGTGCCCGGTGCGGCCGCGCAGGAGATCTGTGAGGCGTCCAGCCAGCCCAGTTTCCACTTGTGCCAGCCGAGCAGATCGTTGTTGGCGCCCCAGTCCTCGCTCATGATGTCCCAGTGGCCGACGGCACCCCCGCCCTCCTGGGTGTAGAGGTCGGGGAGGCCGAAGACATGGCCGTTCTCGTGGGGGAGTACGCGGTAGCCGGTGCGGTCGTAGGAGCCTGAGCCGTCGTCCTGGCGGGAGTAGACGAAGGACGCGTTCGCCACGGTGACCCCGTCGGCGACCGGAGCCTCGGCGTTGCCGGCGAACGTCACCGAAAGGACCGTGTCGAGGGCGGAGGGGCCCGCGTTCGGGGTGACCAGCACGTTCAGGAGGTCGTACGAGCGGAAGTCCACCGTCGGGTCGGCGGAGGCCACGATGTCCTGGACGAGTTCGCGGTAGCCGGGGTCGAAGGGCGCGCCACGCTCTATGCCGTACTCGCGGAACGGCTTGGGCATGCGCAGCCAGCGCTGGATCGGAGTCTCGGCGCGGTAGTCGAGGCGGCCGTAGGACGCCGTGCGGAACCATTCCTCGGTCTGTGGGAAGAACTCGCGGTAGCGGCTCAGTGCGCTGCCCCGGCCGGGCGCGTCGGAGAAGTCGATCATCAGGGTGAGGGCGCGGACGGTGCCGGTGGAGCGGGAGTAGCCGCCCGGCGTGGGCATGCCCTCGGACATCTGGACGCCGGCGCGGCCGTTGATCATGCAGGGGGCGAGGGCGGAGGAACGGGCCAGGGAGACGGGGCCCGCGCCGGCCGTCGTCGCACCGGGGGCCGGCGCGAGGTGTCCGGATCCGGCCGACGTGCTGACCGCGAGCGTCAGCACGGAGACGGAGACGAGGGCGGCGACGCGGCGCGGGCGTATCCGACGGCGGAGTGGCTCGCCTGCGCGGGCCGGGGCGGTGCGCAGGGGCTGCGGCTGCATGCAGGGGCCTTTCGCTCCAGGCAGCCCCCGATCACCGGCTGCACCCTTTCGATCACCCTCCGACGTGGTCCACGCGGGCGCGCGCTGGAGGAGACCGATCGTGGATTACCGACCGGTACGGCTGTGGCGGCCCCGTTCCGGCACGCACATTCCCTGGTCGCGCCCCTGAAAGAACCCTGGTAGCGCCCCTTGTTGCGGCCCTTCTAGGCCGCTCCGGCTCCCGCCGTGTCGGCCACCCCGGCTGCCCGATCCAGTGTGTGATCCAGGTCACATCAAGAAACTTCCGGGTTTGGGAAATAACCGGGGACGCCATCCCCGTTTAGCCATGTGTCCGAGCGAAACGGGGAGTCGATCCCCGGATCGTCTTCAGTCTCGAAACATCCGCAGCATCCGCAGCATCCGCAGCATCCGAAACGTCAGAAGGAGTGCGCCGTGCAGACCGCGACCGCTACCCCCACCGTGCGCAAGGTGACCCGGCCCCGTGCCGACGCTCTGCGCAACCGGGAGCGGATCGTCACCGCCGCCCGCGAGATGTTCGTCGAGTTCGGTGCCGATGTGCCGCTCGACGAGATCGCCCGCCGGGCCGGCGTCGGCAATGCCACGGTGTACCGCAACTTCCCCGACCGTGACGCCCTGGTGCGCGAGGTCGTCTGCTCGGTGCTGGACCGCATGGTCCAGGCCGGACAGGTCGCCCTCGCCGAGAGCAACGCGTTCGGGGCGCTGGAACGGTTCGTGCACGCCTCCGCCGAGGAGCGGCTCAGTGCGCTGTGCCCGATGATCTCCAGCACCTTCGACGAGCACCACCCCGACCTCGAAGCAGCGCGCGAACGGGTCGAGCGGATCATCGGGGAAGTCATGGACCGTGCGAAGGCGGCCGGGCAGCTCAGGCCCGACGTCGGCGTGGGGGACGTGATGATCGCGGTGGCCCAGCTCAGCCGACCCCCGGCCGGTACCGGCTGTCTGAACGCCGACCGCTTCGTCCACCGCCTCCTTCAGGTGTTCCTGGACGGACTGCGGGCCCCGGCCCCGTCGGTCCTGCCGGGTTCGGCCGTGACCATGGAGGTTCTGCGCCAGGCCTGAACGAGCGGTTCGCGGAACCGCAGCAGCAGTCGTCATCACCCTCACCGGTGGTCGCCGGTCGCGGTGACCCCTGATGGCCCTCGGTCGCCCCTCACCTTGCCTCGGCGGCCGGCGGTGATCTCGGCAACGGCCCGTCAGCGCTGACGAGTCGCCCTTTACCTCACTTCTTTTCCGTCACGAAGTCCCGAAGCGGGTATTCCCATGTCTGAATCAGCCCTGAAGGCCCCCGGTAAGACGGGTGGCCCGGACGCCAACCGCTGGAAAGCGCTGGCGTTCATCGCCCTCGCCCAGCTGATGGTCGTCCTCGACGCCACCATCGTGAACATCGCGATGCCCTCCGCCCAGCAGGACCTGGGCATCTCCGACGGCAACCGGCAGTGGATCGTCACCGCCTATGCCCTCGCCTTCGGCGGTCTGCTGCTCTTCGGCGGCCGCATAGCCGACCTGTGGGGCCGCAAGCGCGCCTTCGTCGTCGGTCTGGGCGGTTTCGCCGCGGCCTCGGCGCTCGGTGGCGCCGCCGCCAACGAGGCGATGATGTTCGGTGCCCGCGCCCTGCAGGGTGCGTTCGGCGCCCTGCTCGCGCCCGCCGCGCTCTCCCTGCTCGCCGTGATGTTCACGGACGCCAAGGAGCGCGCCAAGGCCTTCGGCATCTACGGCGCGATCGCCGGTGGTGGCGGCGCCGTCGGCCTCATCCTCGGTGGCTTCCTCACCGAGTACCTGGACTGGCGCTGGACGTTCTTCGTGAACATCCCGTTCGCGATCATCGCCGCGGCCGGTGCCTACTTCGTCATCCGTGAGCCCGAGGGCGGCCGCAACCGCTCCGCTCTCGACATCCCGGGCGTCATCCTGTCCACCCTCGGCCTGGTGTCCCTGGTCTACGGCTTCACCCGCGCCGAGTCCGAGGGCTGGAGCGACTCCGTGACGATCGGCATGTTCGTCTCGTCCGCCGTGCTGCTGGCCGCCTTCGTGATCGTCGAGTCGAAGGTCAAGGCGCCGCTGCTGCCGCTGCGCGTGATCACCGAGCGCAACCGCGGTGGGATCTACCTGTCCCTCGGCCTCGCGATCATCTCGATGTTCGGTCTGTTCCTCTTCCTGACCTACTACCTGCAGATCGTGAAGGGTTACACGCCGGTCAAGACCGGTTTCGCCTTCCTTCCGATGATCGCGGGCATGATCACCGGCTCCACCCAGATCGGCACCCGTCTGATGACCCGGGTCGCCCCGCGTCTGCTGATGGGCCCCGGCTTCCTGGTCGCCGCCCTCGGCATGCTGCTGCTGACCCAGATGGAGGTCGACACCTCGTACGCGGCCGTGCTGATGCCGGCGATGCTGCTGCTCGGCCTCGGTATGGGTACGGCGTTCATGCCGGCCATGTCCCTGGCCACGTACGGCATCGAGCCGCGTGACGCCGGTGTCGCCTCCGCGATGGTCAACACCTCGCAGCAGGTGGGCGGCGCGATCGGCACCGCCCTGCTGAACACCATCGCCGCTTCCGCGACGACCTCGTACATCAAGGACCATGTCGCGGGCGCCGCCACCAAGCCCCAGCAGCAGCTGGTGCAGCTGGAGGGCATGGTGCACGGTTACACCAGCGCCATCTGGTTCGCCGTCGGCATCCTGGTCGCCGCCGCGACCATCGCCTTCACGCTCGTCAACGCCGGCAAGCCGGACATGGGAGCGGTCGCGGGCTCGGGTGCCGAGGACGGCGAGGACGCGGCCGTGCCGGTGATGGTCCACTGACCCGGCTGGGGAGCTAGCGGAGCCAGGGCAGGTCCGCACCCGCTTCATCGGGCTGAAGTCCCTCGGCGACGATCTGCATGATCTCGCCGAGGGACTTCTGCTGTTCGGGGGTGAGCCGGTCGAACACCGCGTGGCGTACGACGGCGACATGGCCCGGCGCGGCGCGCTTCAGCACCTCCAGGCCCTGGTCGGTCAGTACGGCGAACTGGCCGCGCTTGTCGGAGTCGCACTCCTCGCGGCGCACCCAGCCGTTCTTCTCCAGCCGGGCGATGGCGTGGGAGAGACGGGAGCGGGTGATCTTCGCGTACTTGGCCAGCTCGGTCATCCGCAGGCGCCGGTGGGTGGACTCGGCGAGCTTGACGAGGAGGCCGTAGTAGATGTGCGGCATACCCGCTTCACGCTGGAGCTGGCGGTCCATGTGATCTTCGAGGAGGGTCGTGGCGTGCACGTAGGAGCGCCAGATGCGCTGCTCCTCGGCGGTGAGCCACTGGGGCTCGTCAGCGGATGCGGATGCCTTCGTCATGTACTCCACTGTAAACGTCTTCTCCTTGAAATTTAAACCAATCGGGAATATGCTGAGCGATGTTGACGTTTTAGATTTCAATCAAGTGTCACGAAGTATCAAGTGTCACGAAGCACTCGGCACCGGGCACTCGGAGTCAGAGGGGTTCGACACCGGAAGCGTTCGAAGCCGGAGGCGGTCGGTGCCACGAGTTCTCGGTGCCACGAGTTTCGGTGGCAAGAGTTCTCGATGGCAGGAGCGTCCGAAGTCGGATGTAGCCGAAGTCAGGGGCCGAGGTCCCGGAAGGAGCAGTCGCCATGTCCGCCGCACCTCAGGAGCGTGCCCTCCCCCAGGAGCGCATGCCCGCGCTCTACCTCAGCCATGGCGCCCCGCCCCTCGCGGACGACCCGATCTGGCCCGGTGAACTCGCCGCCTGGTCCGCCGACCTGCCCCGCCCCAAGGCGATCCTCATGGTCTCTGCCCACTGGGAGGAGGCCCCCCTCGCCCTCGGTGCCGTCGACCCGGTCCCCCTCGTCTACGACTTCTGGGGCTTCCCCGAGCACTACTACCGGGTGAAGTACGACGCCCCCGGCGCACCCGAGCTCGCCGAGAGCGTACGGAAGCTGCTGCGCGCCCCTGGTATCCCCGTGCAGGACATCCCCGACCGCGGCCTCGACCACGGCGCCTACGTGCCGCTCGTCGAGATGTTCCCGGCCGCCGACATCCCGGTCCTCCAGATCTCCATGCCGACCCTCGACCCCGTGAAGCTGATGGAGATCGGCCGAAAGCTCGCACCGCTGCGCGACGAAGGCGTCCTGATCGTCGGCTCCGGCTTCTTCACCCACAACCTGGCCGCGCTGCGGCACACCGGCGGGGGAGTGCCGACCTGGTCCTCGGAGTTCGATGACTGGGGCCGGCGCGCGCTGGAGACCCGCGACTGGGACGGCCTGCTGGACTTCCTCCACAAGGCCCCGGCCGGCCGGTACGCCCACCCGCGCACCGAGCACTTCGCCCCGCTCTTCGTGACCATGGGCGCGGCGGAGATGTCCGGCGAGCTGGACGCGCAGAAGTCCGTGATCGACGGGTTCTGGATGGGGATGGCGAAGCGCTCCGTGCAGTTCGGCTGACGCTCCTGCCGGGGTGCCGGCTGTGGCCGGCGCTCCGTCCGGGGTCAGAGCTCCTTCTCGTACCAGGCCACGTCCCAGTAGCGGTCGAACTTGCGGCCCACCTCGCGGTATGTGCCGACGTGCCGGAAACCGAAGCGTTCGTGCAGCCGCGCGGACGCTTCGTTCGGTTGCGCGATGCCCGCGTACGCGCGGTGCAGGTCCTCGCCGGCCAGCGCGTCGAACAGCGCCTGGTAGAGGAGCGTGCCGATGCCGCGCCGTCCCGCGTGCGGAGCGACGTAGACCGTCACCTCCACGGAGGTGGAGTAGGCCGCCTTCGGCCGGTAAGCGCTGGATGTGGCGTAACCCAGGATTTCCTGTGAGATCCCCTGGACGCCCTGTGAGTCCGCTTCCGTGGCAACCATCAGGCGGTGCGGCCCGTCTTCAGGGTGGGAGAGCAGCCAAGGACGTCGCTCTTCCGGAGTGAACGCCACGGTGTCGAATGTGATGGGCGTCTCACGTACATAGTGGTTGTAGAGGCTCGTGAGGGCTTCGAGGTCACCCTCGACTCCCGGCCTGACCTGCACCTCTGTACGTTCCGACAACATCGCGCCTCCTCGCGTGGTCGGACAGGGTACTGCAAGATCATAAAAATCGGGGTGCGGGTTGGGAATTCTGTCCTGATTCCAGTCGTTGTTTCCATCAGATGCAGGGCACCCGAGGAGAGTCCGAGTCCGAGAGTGCCTGGTGCCTGAAGGGCCACCCGCTGAACCTCCATCGCAAGGGAGCACGCATGGCAACCCGTGCCGTCGCCCGTCGCAAGTCCGCCAACGGCGAGACGACCGACGCGGCCCGCAGTGTTCGCGCCCATGGCGGCGAGATCGCCGACCGCGACCTGGTCGGCATGTACCTCGACGAAATCGCGCGCACACCTCTGCTCGACGCCGCCAAGGAAGTCGAGTTGTCACAGATCATCGAGGCGGGTGTCTTCGCGCAGCAGGTCCTCGACGGCGACGAGGAGTCCCGGTCCGTCGCCACGCGCGAAGAACTCGAGGCCCTGGTCGCCGAGAGCGAGCGAGCCAAGGATGTCTTCATCCGCTCCAACCTCCGGCTGGTCGTCGCGGTGGCCCGCCGCTACCCCCGCAGCGGTCTCCCGCTCCTCGACCTCATCCAGGAGGGCAACGCCGGTCTGGTCCGCGCCGTCGAGAAGTTCGACTACCGCAAGGGCTTCAAGTTCTCGACGTACGCGACCTGGTGGATCCGTCAGGCCATCACCCGCTCGATAGCGGACCAGTCGCGCACGATCCGCCTGCCCGTCCACCTGGTGGAGGAGCTCGGCCGGATCCGTCGTGTGCAGCGCGAGTTCAACCGCGAGAACGGCCGTGACCCCGAGCCCGCCGAGATCGCGACCGAGCTCGGCTCGACGCCGGCGCGTGTCACGGACGTCCTGGACTGGGCCCGCGACCCGGTCTCGTTGAACATGGCGGTCGACGACCAGGGTGAGACCCAGTTCGGCGACCTGCTGGAGGACACGTCCGCGGTCTCGCCGGAGCAGTCCGTCATGACCCTGCTGCGCAGCGAGGAACTGGACGGCCTGATCGACCGTCTCGAGCCGCGCACGGCTTCCATCATCAAGATGCGGTACGGCATCGACGACGGCCGCGAGCGCACCCTGACCGAGGTCGGCAAGGAACACGGTCTGACGAGGGAACGCATCCGCCAGATCGAGAAGCACGCCCTGCTGGAACTGAAGAAGCTGGCCCGCGACACGGGCTTCGAGGCAGCGGCATAGGACGCCTGAACCTCCGTCGACCGACCGGAGCGTGACGCCCCGTCGAGCGGCGCGGGTCCTTGGCCTGACGATGGCTGATGGCTGGGTTGACGGCTGCCGGCCGCTGTTTGGTGGTCGACCGGGGTCGGTGCCGGGGGTCGGCGCTTGGGCGGGACGGGGCGGGATGTCGTCCGTGTGCCGGCCGAGTCGTGGGGGCTTGCCGGCGCAGGGTGCCGCCGGTGTGGGTGGCTCGTCGGCAGCACTGCGCCGGAGGGCGTCGCCGGAGTGGTGGGCATCGGCCATCGCCCCGTCGGGCGCCGGGGTTGGCCGTCGAGAGGTGGCGCGTGAGTCACTCGGCCGGCGTGCGTCGAGTGCGCAGCGGGTGCTTGGAGCGCAAGCACTGCCTGGCGGCTGAAGTCGGCCTTTTCGCCGTGTTGGTTGGTGTGGGGGCCGAGTCGGAGTCGCCGCGAGGCTAGCGGCCGAATGGGTGCCTGCGGCACGGCCCTAAGGTGCGGCGAATGGGCTTGAGGCGCCTGGTGGTGCCTGGTTCCCGCCCGCGTGCGCCGGGTGGTGGAGAGCCGCGCAAACATGGCGGAGGAACGCCGCTTCAATGACGAGAAGCGCGGGAAAAAGACCTCTGGGCACGGGAGTCCGAGTCGGCACAGGAGTTCGGGCCGACCGGACCTCGCAGCCCTTTCCGAGAACTCCGCCGCACATGAGCCAAGTCCCGACGCACATCCCCCCGGCGCCGGGACTTTCCCCGAGCCGGGCTTCGGCGCCTCTCCCCCCAGGCGCCGGGGCCCGGCTCCTCTTCGCACCCGGGCCGTCCTGCTTCCTTGTCCGGGCGGGGATTGCGGGCGCACACACCCGCCGGGCATATGACACAGCGGACGGGCACACTGAGAGGGCGGGGCACCCCGTACCTGAACCACGGGGTGGCCCGCCCGAATGGCAGATTGTGCCACATGGGCATAGCCTGCCGACGTGATCAGCTCGACCTCCCACCCCGCTTCGGCTTCGCTGACCGAGCGGCGCAAAGCGGCGACCCGTATGGAGATCGCCCGTGCGGCGGCAGGCCTCTTCGTCAGCCGGGGCCTGAAGGCCACCCGGGCCGAGGACATCGCCCTGGCTGCGGGCATCGCCCCGCGCACCTTCTACCGGTACTTCGCGACCAAGGAGGAGGCCGTCGCCCCGCTCTACGCGGCGGGCGCGCAGCGCTGGGCGGAGGCGGTACGCGAGGCGCCGGCCGAACTGACCGTGCCGGAGGCCCTGGAGCACGCGGTGCGCTACACCCTCGTCCCCGGCCGTGGAGTGTCGGCGGCGTCCTGGGAATGGGTCCGCACCCTGATCCGACTCGCTGGAACCAGCCCCGCCCTGGGCAAGGTCTGGGCTGAGGTCTGCCATACCTCGGAGGCGACGCTCGCGCAGGTACTGGGGGAGCGGATGCGGACGGCGGGGCTGTCCCGTGCACCGGCTTCCGAGGGCGCTTCCGAGGGTATTTCCGCGCCCCCTCCCGACGCCGCTTCCGCACCGCCTCCCGACGCCCCTTCCGGCGCCGCCGATGACGCCACTTCCGTCGGCGACGCCGCTTCCGGCCCGGAGCCCTCCTCGGCTGTCACTCCTGCTTCAGCCCCCACACCAGCACCCGCGCCTGCACCCACACCCGCGTCCGAGCCCCCGACCGCTGCCACCCCCACCCCCACGCCTGAGCTCGACAACGTTGCCTCGCCCTATCAGCGCTTCACCGCGGCGGTGGCCGGGGCGGCAGTTCGGGTCGCGGTGGAAAGCTGGGCGGTGACCGACTCCCCTCCCACCGGCCGGCAGGGCCCGGCGGAGCTGGCGTTGCGCAATCTGCGGGCCCTGCGCGGGTTCGCGTGGGAAGAGAGTCCGGCGGGGGAGCCCTAACCCGCGCCTGCCCCGCCCGCCGTGCCTGCCGCGTCCTTTGTGCCTGCTGCGCCCGTCGCACCCTCCACGCCCGCCGCGCCCGCCGATCGGCTCAACCGTCCGCCCAACTCCCGTACGCACTGCACCAGTTCCGGTGGCCCCTGGACCGAGAACTCGCAGCCCAGCGTCGCCAGTCGCATCGCCACCCACTCGACCGGGTGGTTGGTCGTCCCTCGCAGTCGGCATCCGCTCCCGCCGTCGGAACCCGTGGCCGCGTCAGGGTTCGTGACCGGCGTTCCCAGCCACGTCGGCAGGCGTGTCGTCACGAACTCCGTCGGTGCCTCGAACGTGACGTCGAGTTCGTACTCGTAGGCGTCCGGGCGGAGTTGGATGGACCGACGGAGGTATTCCGCCGCGCTCCCCGTCGGCAGCTCGCGCGGAGTGAAGCGGGCCCCGGTCGCGAACGGGTCCTGGACCCGGTCCACCCGGAAGGTCCGCCAGTCGTCGCGGTCGAGGTCGTACGCCACGAGGTACCACCGCCGGCCCGTGGACACGAGCCGGTAGGGCTCGGTCAGACGGCGCGACTCCGTGCCGTCCTTGGTGCGGTAGGCGAACCGCAGCCGTTCCTGCCCGGCCACCGTCGAGGCGATGACGGTCAGCGTCTCGGGTGCGATGCTCGCGCCGTCCCCGCTGGTCAGCGGTGTGGTCGCGGCCTGGAGGGTGGAGACGCGGTGGCGCAGCCGGGCCGGCAGCACCTGCTCCAGCTTGGCCAGGGCCCGTACGGACGCCTCGTCGACGCCCTCCAGCGCGTGACCAGCCCCCGCCCGCAGCCCGACGGCGATCGCCACCGCCTCCTCGTCGTCGAGCACCAGCGGGGGCATCGCCTTGCCCGCGACCAGCCGGTACCCACCGTCCGAGCCCAGGGTCGCCTGTACCGGATATCCCAGCTCACGCAGTCGGTCGATGTCCCGTCGGACCGTGCGGCGGGAGACCCCGAGCCGGTCGGCGAGCTCGCCGCCGGGCCATTCGCGGGGCGTCTGGAGGAGGGAGAGGAGCTGGAGCAGCCGAGCCGGAGTGTCCGTCGTCATGCATCCGAGGATGCCGTAGAACTAGGACACGATCTGACCTAGTGCGGTCCTACTGTCACACCATGACCTCCACGGAGACCTCCCTCGGGACCTCGCCCGACCCTCGAACTGCCCAGGCGGCGACGGGTGACCGCCGTCGCTGGCTCGCGCTCGCCATCGTGATGACCGCGGCCTTCATGGACCTCGTCGACGTCACGATCGTCAACATCGCCATCCCCTCCATCCGGCAGGACGCGGGCGCCTCCTGGAGTCAGATCCAGTGGATCACCGCCGGTTACGCGCTCGCCTTCGCCGCCGGGCTCATCACCGGCGGCCGGCTCGGTGACATCCACGGCCGCAAGCGGCTGTTCCTCCTCGGCATCGGCGGTTTCACCCTCGCCTCCGCGCTGTGCGGGTTCGCCGCGAACCCGGAGATGCTGGTCGCCTCCCGCATCCTGCAGGGAGCCATGGCGGCGATGATGGTGCCGCAGGTGCTGTCGATCGTGCACGCCACCTTCCCGGCGCACGAGCGGGGGAAGGTCTTCGGGCTCTTCGGCGCGATCGTGGGGCTGGGCGCCGTCTCCGGGCCGCTGCTCGGCGCGCTGCTGACGGAGTGGAACCTGTTCGGTCTGGAGTGGCGGCCGATCTTCCTCATCAACCTGCCGGTCGGTATCGCGGGGCTGATCCTCGGCAGCCGCTTCATCACGGAGTCCAAGGCACCGAAGGCGCTGAAGCTGGACCTCGTCGGCGTCGTCCTGGTCACCCTCGGCCTGCTCATGCTGCTCTACCCGCTCACCCGCGGCCGCGAGCTGGACTGGCCGGTGTGGGGGTACGTGTCGATGGCCGGCTCGATCGGTGTCGTCGGGGCGCTGGTCGCGTACGAGCGGCGCAAGGGCGCGCGGGACGGCTCGCCGCTGATCGAGCTCTCCCTCTTCCGGGTGCGCAGCTTCGCGGCGGGCGTCGCCGTGCAGACCGTCTTCGGCGTCGGTCTCGGCGTGTTCTTCCTGGTCTGGACTCTGTACATGCAGACCGGCCTGGGCTGGAGCCCGCTGCGGGCGGGTCTGACCGGGGTCCCGTTCTCGATCGCGGTCTCGACGGCGGCCGGGCTGTCCGTGCAGAAGCTGGTCCCGCGCTTCGGGCGCAAGGTGCTGCAGACCGGCGCGCTGACCATGGCCATCGGCGTACTCCTCTACATCTGGGAGTCCGAGCGGTACGGCCTCGACATCGCCCCGTGGCAGATGGCGCTTCCGCTGGTCGTGATGGGCGTCGGCATGGGGCTGATCGTCGCCCCGCTGACGGACGCGGTGCTGTCGGACGTGCCACGCGAGCACGCCGGTTCGGCGTCCGGGCTGATCAACACCGTCCAGCAGATGGGCAACGCGCTCGGGCTCGGTCTGGTCGCGGTCGTCTTCTTCGGCCGGATCGGTGACCGGCTGACCCCGGCCGAGGTGGGCCCCGCCTTCGTGAACGCCTTCGAGCATGCCCTCGGCTGGGTGGCCCTGGTGATGTTCGCGATCTTCCTGCTGATGTTCGCCCTGCCGAAGCGGCCGGCCCAGCACGTGGAGGGCGGCGCCGAGGACGCCCCGGAGGCGGCCCCCTCCGGGGACCGGGAGCGCGAGCTCGTCGCCTGAGCGGACGTTCCCGCGTGAGGGCCCGTCACCCATGTGGTGACGGGCCCTCACGCGCGCGTGCCCGGGCGCAGCAGGGGTGATGGCCCCACGCGCGCGTGCTCGGGCGCCGGGAGTGGTGACGGCGACGGCTCACGCGCGCGTGCCCTCGTGCGCGGGAGTGGTGACGGCCCACGCGCGCGTGCCCGGGTGCGGGAGTGGGTGACGGGCCTCCGCGCGTGTCCTGGTGCAGGACGGAAGCGGAGTCCGTTCCGGTCCGGGACGGAGATCCGGGCATGCCACGCTCGACGCAGAAGTCCGTTCATGCCCGGATCGCATCCGAACCTGTTTACTTTCCGGAAATCCGGGCGTAGCCTCCGTGGCGAAACCACAAGTTCGGGCATAAAGCTGGTAACGGTCGGAGGAGAACAGACATGTACGCACCGGAGCGGCAGCAGGAGATCCTGCGGCTCGCCCGTGAGGGCGGCCGGGTGGACGTCCTGTCGCTGGCCGAGGAGTTCCAGGTCACGGCGGAGACGATCCGCCGCGATCTGAAGGCCCTCGACCGGGCCGGCCTGGTGCGCCGCGTGCACGGCGGTGCCATACCGGCCGGACGCCTCGACTTCGAACCGGACCTCGCCGAACGCGAAGGCACCTCCGCCGACGAGAAGGACCGCATCGCCAAGGCGGCCCTCACGGAACTGCCCACCGAGGGCACGATGATCCTCGACGCCGGCACCACCGTCGCCCGCCTGGCCGCGGCCCTCCCGCTCGAGGCCGAACTCACCGTCGTCACGCACAGCCTGCCCATCGCGGCCCGCCTCGCGGACCACCCGGGCATGCAGCTGCACCTTGTCGGGGGGCGCGTACGACACCGCACGCGCGCCGCCGTGGACGCGTGGGCGCTGCGGGCGTACGGCGAGATCCGCGCCGACGTCCTGTTCGTCGCCGCCAACGGGTTCTCCGCCGAGCACGGTCTGACCACCCCCGACCTCGCCGAGGCCGCGGTGAAGCGGGCGGCCGTCGCCGCCGCGCGCCGCGTGGTGCTGCTCGCCGACTCCGCCAAACACGGCCAGGAGCACTTCGCCCGCTTCGGCGACCTGAGCGACGTGGACCTGCTGATCACCGACAGCGGGCTGAGCCCCGACGACGCGGCCGCCATCGAGCGTGGCGGCACGGAAGTAGTACGCGCATGATCCTCACCGTCACCCCCAACCCGTCCCTGGACCGCACCTACGAGGTCCCGTCCCTCGACCGCGGCGAGGTCATCCGCGCCACCGGCGAACGGATGGACCCGGGCGGCAAGGGCGTGAACGTCTCGCGCGCCGTCGCGGCCGCTGGACGGCGCACGGTCGCCGTCCTGCCCCTGGGCGGTGCGCCGGGCGCGCTCGTCGCCGACCTGCTCGACGCGCAGGGCATCGAGGTCGCGCCGGTCCCGGTCACCGGAGCCACCCGCTCGAACATCGCGCTCGCGGAGTCCGACGGCGTCCTGACGAAGATCAACGCACCAGGGCCCGAGCTGTCCCCGGAGGAGCAGGAACTGCTCCTGGAGACGGTCCGCGAGCAGTCCCGCGACGCAGACTGGATCGCCTGCTGCGGCAGCCTGCCCCGCGGACTCGCGCCCTCCTGGTACGCCGAGGTGGTCGCCCGGGCACACGCCGGGGGAGCGCGCATCGCCCTGGACACCTCCGGGCGGGCGCTCCTGGAGGCGCTGCGGGAGCGTCCCGACGTGGTGAAGCCGAACGCCGAGGAGCTCGCGGAGGCCGTCGGGCGCCCCCTGGCCACCGTGGGCGACGCGGTGAAGGCGGCCGAGGAACTCCGCGGCATGGGCGCCCGTGCCGTGCTCGCGAGCCTGGGCGCCGACGGACAGCTGCTCGTGGAGGACACGGGTACCTGGTTCGCGAGCGCCCGCGTCGACGTCGTACGCAGCAATGTGGGTGCGGGCGACTCCTCCCTCGCCGGCTTTCTCGTCGCCGGCGGCAGCGGTCCCGCGGCGCTCGCCTCTGCCGTCGCACACGGAGCGGCCGCCGTCCAGCTGCCCGGCAGCGTGATGCCGACCCCGGACGACCTGGACCCGGCGGCGGTGACGGTCACGGCGCAGGTGCCGGTGGACCGTGAACTGAAGGAGCCGGTGTCATGACGACCAGCCCCGCGGTGCCCATGCTGACAAGGACTTCTGTGGTGCCCGTACTGATGAGGACTCCTGCCTTGTCCGCGCTCACAAGGGCTTCTGTGTTCTCCACCCTGAGAAGGACTCCTGCGCTGTCCGTGCCGGCGACCGCGGCGTCATCGGTGCCGGCTACGGCCGCGGCGTCCTCCGTGCTGATGACGGCTCCCGCGTCTCCCGGGCTGTCCGGCGAACCGGTCGCCGAGCGGCGAAGCTCCTCGTTACTCGCCGCTCGACATGGTCGGCGGGGCCGCCCGAGGCGCCCTGCCGATCAGGGGAGGCATGGCCCGAACCCGCCTGCCACCCCGCGGAGGCGGGGTTTCCCCGGCCCCGCCTCCTCCCCCCAATGCACCGCCGTAGCAACCCCCGTCCCCGTCCCCACCCTCGCCCACCACCCCACGCCCCGGGCGATACGCGTGCGAAGGAGCCCGCGATGAGCGACATGATCACCGCGGACCTGGTCGATCTCGACCTGTCCGTCGAAACAAAGGAAGCGGCGGCGCGGTCCCTCGCCGAGCGCATGGTCGCCCTGGGCCGGGTGACCGACCTGGAGGGCTTCCTCGCCGATGTGGCCGCCCGTGAGGCCCAGATGCCCACCGGCCTCGACGGGGGCATCGGCATCCCGCACTGTCGCAGCGTCCACGTCACCGAACCGACGCTCGCCTTCGGGCGCAGCGCCCCCGGCATCGACTTCGGCGCCCCCGACGGCCCCGCCGACCTGATCTTCCTGATCGCCGCCCCCGCCGGCGCGGACGACGCCCATCTGACGATCCTGTCGTCGCTCGCCCGGCAGCTGATGAACGCCGAGTTCACCGACGCGCTGCGCTCGGCCGACGACGCGGCGGCCGCGGCGGCGCTGATCCGCGGCGACGCGGCCCCGAGCGCCGGCGTCTCGCTCGTCGAGACCCCGGCCACCGATGCCCCGGCAGCCGAAGCCGAGGGCACCACCGCAGACTCCGTGTCGGCGTCGGCGGCGGCCTCCGCCGACGCCGACACGGCCACCGGCGAGGACACGGACGCCGAGGCCGCGCGTCCCTTCCGGATCGTCGCCGTCACCTCCTGCCCGACCGGCATCGCCCACACCTACATGGCGGCCGAGTCCCTGGAGAACGCCGGCCGCGAGGCGGGCGTCGAACTGGTCGTCGAAACGCAGGGCTCGGCCGGCTTCACCCGGCTCGACCCGGCCGTCATCGCCGCGGCGGACGGCGTGATCTTCGCCCACGACGTCCCCGTACGCGACAAGGACCGCTTCGCCGGCAAGCCCACCGTGGACGTCGGCGTGAAGGCGGGCATCAACCGGCCCGCCGCACTCATCACCGAGGTGCGCGGGAAGGCTGCGCGCGGTGAGGTGAGCGCGTCGGCCAAGGGCGGGACACCGGTCGAGCAGACCGGCGAGTCCGGCGACAGCTACGGCACCAAGCTGCGCAAGTGGCTGATGACGGGCGTCAGCTACATGGTCCCGTTCGTCGCCGCCGGCGGTCTGCTGATCGCTCTCGGCTTCGCGATCGGCGGCTGGGAGATCAACAAGGCTCCCTCGGTCATGGAGCACTTCTCCTGGACCCAGGTCGACAGCTGGGGCGCCCTGCTGTTCCAGATCGGCGGGGTCGCCTTCGGCTTCCTCATCCCGGTCCTGGCCGGCTACATCGCGTACGGCATGGCGGACCGGCCCGGCCTCGTGCCCGGCTTCGTCGGCGGCATGATCGCCTCCAACATCGCCGCCGGCTTTCTCGGCGGCCTGGTCGCCGGTCTGCTGGCGGGCGGCATCGTCCTCGCGATCCAGCGGATCAAGATCCCGCCGGTGCTGCGCGGCATCATGCCGGTGGTGGTGATCCCGCTGATCTCCTCGCTGATCGTCGGCTTCCTGATGTTCGTCGTGATCGGCAAGCCCATCGCCGAGGCCCAGAAGGGCATGACGGACTGGCTGGCCAGTCTCTCCGGCACCAACGCCGTCCTGCTGGGTGTGCTGCTCGGCCTGATGATGTGCTTCGACCTCGGCGGCCCCGTCAACAAGGTCGCGTACGCCTTCGCCACGGCCGGCATCGCCGTCCAGGACCCCAGCGACTCCGCGATGAAGGTCATGGCCGCCGTGATGGCCGCGGGCATGGTCCCGCCGCTGGGCATGGCGCTCGCGACCACCGTCCGCAAGAAGCTCTTCACCCCGACCGAGCGCGAGAACGGCAAGGCCGCCTGGGTCCTGGGCGCCTCGTTCATCTCCGAGGGCGCGATCCCGTTCGCCGCGGCCGACCCGCTGCGCGTCATCCCTGCCTCGATGGCGGGCGGCGCGGTCACCGGCGCCCTGTCGATGGCCTTCGGCGCCACGCTCCGCGCCCCGCACGGAGGCATCTTCGTGGTCCCGCTGATCGGCAACCCGTTCCTGTACCTGGTCGCCATAGCGCTGGGCGTGTGCGTGACGACGGCCGTGGTCGTCGTCCTCAAGGGCCTGCGCAAGCCGGTCCCCGGCGCCGTCGAGCCCGGTACGACGGAACCATCCGCGGCTGCCACGGCGGCGGAAGCGAAGCAGCCGGTGGCCGCCTAGCCCTCGACGGCCGCGGCCTCCCGCCACGGGCTGAAGCTGCCTGCCCCGGGTCGAAGCTGCCTGCCGCAGGCCGAAGCCTCCCGCGGCAGGTTGCGGCTGCTCCTGACCATGTGTGGCGATTCATGACTCTCCGCACCGAACAGGCCTATCGCGCGGTGTGAGTGATCTGCGTGATGTGTGTGGCATGCGAGATACGTCACGGTCCGGGACACAGGTCCCGGACCGTGGTGTCTACTGGTCGGTATGCCCGTGCATCTAACGTTCCCTCAGCTGGCGGTCCTGACGGTCCTCGCCGTGGCGTCCATCGCCTGGCTGATCTTCGTGACCCGCATCCTGCGGCGCAGCCGCGCAGGCAGCGAGGCCCGCACCGTGCTCCCCACCCCGCCGGCGCTCCCCACCCCGCCGGCGCTCCCCACCCCGCCGGTGCTGCCCGTCCCGCTGGTGCTGCCCGCCCTCCCGCGCCAACGGCAGTCCGGTCCCGGCCGCGAGGCCGTCGAACTGACCCCGGCCGAGCGGGATGCCTTCGCCGGCCTCGTACGACAGCTCGGCGGGGGCCGCTGACCGACGGCCAGGCGGGGCCGCTGAGCGGCTCAGGAGACCTGCGCCGCCCGGCGTTCCATCGCGTCCCGGGCCGCGGCCTCGGACACGTACACCTCGCACATGTGCCGCCCGTCGGGCGTTGCCGTGTGCTCGACCTCCCACAGGGAGATCTCCCGGCCGTCCCGCAGCAGGAAGGCGTGCTCGTAGAGCGAGTAGCCCAGTCCGATCCTGCCCGCGCGGCAGGGACGCCCGAAGGCCTGGGTGATCTGGTGCGCGAACGCCGATTTCAGCAGCGCGGCCGTGTCCGCGTCGGGTCGGTCGGGGTTCTCCGCGCGGCGCAGCAGTCTGCGCGCGTGGTCCGCCGAGTCGTCCGGCACGTACACGTGCCGGGGTCCGGGGATCGGCGACAGCTGTACCAGCACCGGCAGTTCGAAGTCCGGGGTGTCCGACGGCAGCGGCAGCCGGGCCGTGGCGGCCCGCAGCTCCTCCTCGTCGACGTACACCTCGTGCTGCGGCTCGCTGCCCGGCGCGGTGTTGTGCACGAGCTCCCACAGCGTGAGCGCGCAGCCGTCGGCCAGCAGCCAGGTGTGCCGGTACGTCTCCCGGTGCAGACCCGCGCTGTGGTGCGCGGAGTGCAGGGAGCTGTCATGCGCGAGTGCGCAGTCGAGCCGCCGCAGTGCTTCGTCGGGCAGCTCGAACGAGTTCAGGGCGCGACCGAGCAGTCGCGCGAGGTGCTCCTCCGGAGACTCGGGCGACTCGGCTGGTTCGTACGCTGTTGTCTCGTACGGAACGCTCAAGGTTTCTCCCGGCGTTGCTGCATGTCACCTTGTGGGTGCATACCGTAGCCCCTCGGTCGGACGTCATGCCCGGGAACCGAGAAAACGTACGCCGTGAAAACGCCGGGGCCGCGCGAAAAATTCCCGCACGGCCCGACGGCCCATCAGAAATCGCCGGTCAGAGGGCATCTCCGACGATCAGGAGGAGCTCCCCGCGGTCCACTCGGACCAGGACATGTTCCACCCGTTGAGCCCGTTGTCCGGCGACACCGTCTTGTCGGGGGAGTTCTTGACGATCACCACATCGCCGATCAGCGAGTTGTCGTAGAACCACTTGGCCGGCGTGTCGCCCTGCGCGCCCTGCGCGTCCGCGAGCCCCACGCAACCGTGGCTGGTGCCGGTACGGCCGAAGGGCGGATTGCCCCTGCTGTACCAGTAGTTGCCGTGAATGAAGGTGCCGGACTGCGTCAGGCGCATCGCGTGCGGCACGTCCGGGATGTCGTACTCGCCGCCCAGGCCCACCGTCTGGCTGTTCATCCGGGTCTGCGTGAACTTCTCGGAGATCACCATCTGCCCGTTGTAGGTGGTGTGCTCCGGGCTGCCCGACGAGATCGGAACCGACTTCAGGGTCTGCCCGTCCCGCACCACCGTCATGGTCTGCGTGTTGACGTCGACCGTGGACACCTGTGACCGCCCGATGGTGAAGGTGACCGTCTTCTTCTGCACCCCGAACACGCCGTTGGCGCCCTCGACCCCGTCCAGGTCGATCTTCATCGTCACCTTGGAGCCGGCCTTCCAGTACTCCTCGGGACGGAAGTCGAGCCGCTGCGCCCCGAACCAGTGCCCGACCACCTGCTGGCCGCTGCTGGAGGTGACCGTGATGTGCGACTGCACGGCCTTCGTGTCGCTGATGGTCTTGTCGAAGGTGAAGGACACCGGCATTCCGACGCCGACCGTGGTGCCGTTGTCCGGCGTGTACGTCCCTATGAAGCTGTTGGACGAAGAGACGGTGGTGAAGATGGAGTTGGCGGCGGCGGTCTTGCCGTTCGCATCCTTCGCGGTCGCCGATATCTGGTACTTCGTCCCGCGCTCCAGCTGCTCCTTCGGCTTCCAGGTGCTGCCGTCGGCCGACAGGGAGCCCTCGACGGCCTGCCCCGACCCGGCCACCGTCATCTTCACCTCGGTGAGCCGGCCGTCGCTCACCTTCACGCCGGTCGCGTTGATCGACGCGCTCGTCGAACCGTCCTTCGCCGAGATGACGATCTTCGCCGTGGACGTCTTGACGCTGCTCTTGCCGCCCTTGGCGTCCCCGTCCTTGTCCTTGGCGTTGGCGCTGCCCCCGCAGGCGGTCAGGGTCAGGGCACCGACCACCAGGACGGCACAGGCTCCGACCGCGCGCCGCACCGCTATGTCCGCCGTTGTCACGGGCTGCTCCAGCTTCGTGTGATGTGAGTGATCCGCTCTGGTACGTGGAGAAGGAGGGATCCGGCGGCCGGTGGGGTTCCCTCCGGTCGCCGTTGGCACCATCACGTGACGGAACCGGGACAATCGCCTTTCCCGGCCCGCGGGGTCACCGGCCCCCGTACAACTCCTCGTACGACGGCCACGCCCCGCCCGGACCGGACACCGACTCGGCGGCGCGCACGGCCCGTACGATCGCGCGCGTCACCACGTCCGCGCCCGCCGCGAGGATGTCGTTCAGCGCGAGCGGGTGACCGGGGTCGAGCGGGCGCGCGCCCGTCGCGAGCGTGAAGACGGTGTCCCCGTCGTTGAGCAGATGCACGGGACGCACGGCCCGCGCGATCCCGTCGTGCGCCGTGCCCGCCAGCTTCTGAGCCTGCGCCTTCGTCAGGTCCGCGTCGGTGGCGACCACCGCGAGCGTGGTGTTGAGCAGCGGAGGCGCGTTCTGCGCCGTGATCTCGGCGAGACGCCGGCGCGCACTCTCGTGCACGCGGGCCTCCGGATACTCGGCGCGCCCCTGGAACAACTCCCCGTACAGCACGCCCGTCTCCGGATCCGTCACCGACCCCGCGGCATTGACCACCACCAGCGCGGCCACCGTGATCCCCGAGTCGAGAAGCACGCTCGCACTGCCGACCCCACCCTTCAGCGGCCCGGCGACGGCACCCGTCCCCGCGCCCACGCATCCCTCCCGCACCCGAGTCCCCGGAACGCTCGCCGCGGCCGCCTCCACAGCCGCCCGGCCGGTGGCGGCGTCGGGGCGGGCCCGGAAGTCGCCGCCCCGCGCCAGGTCGAAGACGCAGGCGGCGGGCACCACCGGCACGACGTGCGTCGGGTCCGTGCCGACGGGAATCCCGCGCCCCTGCTCCTCCAGCCAGGCCATCACGCCGGACGCCGCGTCGAGCCCGTAGGCGCTGCCGCCGGTCAGCACGATCGCCTCGACCCGCTGCACCACATTGCGTGGATCGAGGGCGTCGGTCTCCTTCGTGCCGGGGCCACCACCGCGTACGTCCACGGCGGCCACGGCACCGCCCTCCGGTGCGAGGACGACCGTGGTGCCGGTGAGCCAACCGTCGCCGGTCCGCGTGGCGTGTCCCACGCGCAGGCCCGCGACGTCCGTCAGAGCATCAACTGTCATGGGGGTAAGTCTCGCCCGGCCCGCGTCGTACGTGACGGTGTCACGCCCCGTCACATCACCGCGCTCGATGCCCGCCCGGGGCTCTCCCGTGACTCCCGGGTGAGCAGGCGCGCCGTCAGGGTCGTCCCGGTCGCCACCGCCAGCGCCGACACCAGGCCGGCCGCGAGGACCGCCCACTCGCCGAGGAAGGTGCCGCAGATCACCAGCAGCGCGGCGACGGGCAGCACCAACTGCTGGGCCAGGCCCACCTTGAAGTGGCGTGCGTGCAGGATCCAGACCGCCAGCAGGTACAGCGCCGTCGGCAGGGTGACCGCGGCCGACGCGGCGAGCGTCGAGATATGGGCCTCGCCGACCGCCTGCTCGACCGCCACCTCCAGACCCGCACCGATCGCGGCGGCCGAGGCGAAGACGACGTAGTGCCCGTAGCCCCACAGAAACGCCTGCTTGTTGGAGCGCAGATGCCCATGGATGGGCACCACGAAGTAGATCCACCAGGCGGCGAAGACGATCAGCAGCCCGCCTACCGCGATCGGCAGCAGCTCGCCCAGCGCGTCGTTCTCGTCGATGCCGGACTTCACGGCGACCGTCGCCGCCGCGATCGTCTCGCCCAGCACGATGATCGTGAACAGCCCGTAGCGCTCGGCGATGTGATGCGGATGCCAGGACGTCGGATGGTCCTTCTCCGCGTAGATCGGCACGCACATCTCCAGCGGCGCCATCACCAGGAACAGCCACGCCCTGCCGTCCTCGGGCAGGACCAGCAGCCCCAGCCAACCGATCTGGCAGATCAGCACGCCCGCCGCGTACCGCAGCGCCATCGTCCGCTCCGCGCCCTCGGCGGACCACGCGACGCGCAGCCACTGCAAGCTCAGCGCGAACCTCATGATCGCGTAGCCCAACCAGACGGCCACGAACTCGTGGTCCTCGAACGCCCGCGAGATGCCCGCCGCCAGCACCAGGACTCCGGCGATCTGTACCAGCGTGACGATCCGGTACAGGACGTCGTCGTTGTCGTACGCCGACGCGAACCAGGTGAAGTTCATCCACGCCCACCAGATGGCGAAGAAGACCATCGCGTAGTTGAGGATGCCCTCGCCCGCGTGTGACTCGGCCACGGCGTGCACCAGTTGGATGCCCGCCTGGGCGATGGCCACGACGAAGCACAGGTCGAAGAAGAGCTCGAGGGGCGAGGCGACCCGGTGCCTCTCGCCCTTCCCGCGCGCGGTCAGGCTGCGCAGTGGCTTCAAGCGGATGGGCGCCGGGGTGCCGGGGGTCCCGGGAGGAGGGGGAGAGGCCGACGGGGGCGTACTGGACGTCATGGGTACCAGCACAGCAGACAAGCGGCGGAAAATCTTGTGCGGAATCCGCAGGCTCGCGCGGTGCGTGGCCGTCGGCCAGGTCCTGACCCGAGCTGGTCCCGGGGCCGTACTCTGGAGGGATGAGTACACCCTCCGCCTCCGAGCCGCGCGACCCGAAGGCCGCGCTGATCTTCGACGACCCGCTGGACCGGCAGTCCTCGGACGACACCGACCGAGGGTGGGGCGAGCGTCCGTCCACAGAGGGCGACAGCGTCGCCGACCTGAAGCGCTTCCTGGACGAGAAGCCGCCCCACCACGTCTGAACCCGACGGACACGGCCGGTCCGGCAGGCCCGGGAGCCCTGACGGAGCACCGCCCGCAGGGCCCCGTCGAGCGCCTCTACCGCTCGCTGTGCCCCGAGCCCCGCTGGGCGACCAACGCGTCGCGGATCTCCTTGAGCACCTCCAGCTCGGTCACCTCGATGATCTCCTGCGCGCCCTCCTTGGCCTTCCTGCGGGCCTCCACCTTCGCCAGGTACTTCGACATGGGCAGGACCATCAGGAAGTACACGACCGCAGCGGTGATCACGAAGGTGAGGGTCGCGCCGAGGACGGACCCCCACAGGATCCGTACCCCCGTCGCGCTGTCCCCCGTGCCGGTGCAGGGGCCCTTGAGACAGGAGTTGTAGCTGTCCAGGTTCTTGGTGCCGACCGCTCCGATCAGCGGGTTGATGATTCCCTTCACCACCGAGTTGACGATGTTCGTGAAGGCCGCGCCGATCACCACCGCTACTGCCAGATCGACGACGTTGCCACGCATCAGGAAGGTCTTGAAGCCCTGCCAGACGCTTGCCTTCTTTTCGCTCACCTCGGGGACACTCCTCGCATGTACAGGTTGTGGAACAAACAGCTCCGCAACCTACGTCAACGCCAGGAGGGCGTGTCCAATTCGGCCCCTCGGACGAGGGGCTTGACGTCACCACAGGGTCACCGCCAACCGAGCCGTCGCGCTCGCCCCCGCCAGGCGCGCGGCGGTGGACCGGGGCACCGACAGGACGACCAGCGCCCCGTCGTCGGCCGGGCCGGCGGCGCTGTCGGTATCCAGCGGCTCCGGCACCTTCGTCACCAGTGCCCCGCGCGCGACGACATGGGCGTCGCCGCCCGTGCCGTCCACACCGCCCAGCGGCGTCGGCTCGGCGGCGATGACATCGACCCGGTCACCGGGGCGCAGCAGCCGGACCGTGGCCGCGTCGGCGATCCGTACCGGCGCCGCCACTTTCGCCCCGGCGCGAGGGTCATGTGCAGGGGCGCGTAGTGGAGCCTGCGCGCGGGGGTGTGAGCGCCCGCCTGCGTCCGCGCGCATGGCCCCACCGGGATGCCCGCGGGCCGGATCGCCGTCCCGCAGGCCGGACGCCACGAGCGCGGCGGCGGTGATGGCGAGCCCCAGGGCGAGGGCCCGCCGCCGGCTCCGTACGAGCCGTCCCAGCCGGTACCGCCCGCCGCGGACCCGCACGGGAGCGAAGGGCGGCACCTCGCAGGTGGCCGGAGCTTCCGTGCCCGGTGGACGCGTCGCGTAGGAGAGCGGGGACGAGGCGGGCGAGGGAAGCGGAGGAAGCGGAGGAAGAGGGGAAAGAGGAGAGGGGGGAACGAGAGAGTCGGACACGAGATCACCACCTGCGACGAGGAACGGGTTTGCGAAGCCACGATGAGCCTTCGCGCCGCCGCTCGCCGGAACCTGTGGACCACCGCCGGGTTGTGGACAACTCCCTCACCCGAGGAAGAACTTCCGCGCCCTGGGCTCCGTTTCCCGCTGCTCCCGCCTCCTGCATCGGCTACGGGAGCTCGAACCCCGGATTCAGCCCGCCCAGCGCGTTCGAGCACAGGCAGTCGCGCTCGGCGTCGGAGGGCAGCGCGGCCACCGCGTCGAACAGCACGTCCCGCAGCCGGTCCACGTTCGCCGCGAACACCCGCAGAACCTCCTCGTGCGACACGCCCTCACCGCTCTCGGCGCCCGCGTCCAGATCGGTGACCAGGTTCAGGGACGTGTAGCAGAGCTCGAGTTCACGGGCCAGCGCGGCCTCCGGGTGCCCCGTCATGCCCACCACCGACCAACCTTGCGCCTGGTGCCACAACGATTCGGCGCGGGTCGAGAACCGCGGCCCCTCGATCACGACCAGCGTCCCGCCGTCCACCGGCTCCCACTCCCGGCCACGTGCCGCCTTCAAGGCAGCCGAGCGTCCCGCGGGGCAGTAGGGGTCGGCCAGGGACACATGCACCACGTTGGGCACCGTGCCGTCGGGCAGGGGCAGCCCGTCGAAGTATGTTCCGATCCGCGACTTCGTGCGGTCGACCAGCTGATCGGGCACGAGCAGCGTGCCGGGCCCGTACTCCGGTCGCAGACCGCCCACCGCGCACGGACCGAGGACCTGGCGCGCCCCGACCGAGCGCAGCGCCCACAGGTTGGCCCGGTAGTTGATCCGGTGGGGCGGCAGATGGTGTCCGCGTCCGTGCCGGGGCAGGAAGGCGACCCGCCGGCCGGCGAAGTCGCCGAGGAAGAGCGAGTCGCTGGGCGGTCCGTAGGGGGTGTCGACCTGGAGCTCGGTCACGTCGTCGAGGAACGAGTAGAAGCCTGAGCCGCCGATCACACCGATCTCTGCGTTCGCCTTGTTCACCATGCGTCGCACCCTAACGGCCCCGGGAAACGCCGAAGACCCCGTCGTCGCAATGACGACAGGGTCCTGTGAGCGAGCCTTACGCGGCTGAGCTGCTGCCGGTCGAGGTGCCGGTGCTCGACGACTTCGAGTCCGACGTCGACGACGTCGACGGCTTCGCATCGGGCCCGGACGTCGACGACTTCGAGGACGACGCCGGCGAGCTGCTCGACGAGGAGCCGCGGCTGTCGTTGCGGTAGAAGCCGGAGCCCTTGAAGACGATGCCGACGGCGGAGAACACCTTCTTGAGGCGGCCACTGCAGTTGGGGCACTCGGTCAGGGCATCGTCGGTGAACTTCTGCACCGCCTCGAGGCCCTCGCCGCACTCGGTGCACTGGTACTGGTAGGTCGGCACTGTCTTCCTCCTGGCACTCTCACTCAGTGAGTGCTAACGACGGTCTATCTTGACGTATTCCGGGGGATCAGTCCACTGTCACCGGCACGCGGTGACCGACGCCACGTGCGACGGTACGCGCGCGGGGACGCGTCTCCAGCCGTGAACGCAGCCCCAGCAGGGTCACCAGGGCCAGTACGGTGCCCCCCAGGGGCACCAGGAAACCGGCGCCGCCCCAGAAGCGGTCCTCCAGTTGTCCGGCGATCGTGACGGCGGCCGCCTGCCCGAGCGCGACCGCGCCCGTCAGCCAGGTGAACGCCTCGGTGCGGGCGCCGGCCGGAACCAGGTCCTCGACCAGCGTGTAGCCGGTGATCAGCGCGGGCGCGATGCACATGCCGACCAGGAGGCCGAGGCCCGCCAGGACGAGCACCGAGTGCGCCGCCCACAGGCCGGAGGCGACGAGCGCCAGTGCGGCATAGGCGACGACCAGGCGCCGCTGTGGGGCGACCTTCCAGGCGATGGCGCCGCAGACCAGACCGGAGAGCATGTTGCCCGCGGCGAAGGTGCCGTACAGGACGCCGTTCAGGCCGGGCTCGCCGATGGACTCGGTGAACGCGGCCAGCGAGACCTGCATGCCGCCGAAGACGGTACCGATGCCCAGGAAGGCCACGATCAGCACCCGCACTCCGGGGACGCGCAGCGCCGAGGCGTGCTCCACGCGCGTGTGCCCGGCGACGGCGACCTGGGGCTGCGTGCTCTTGCTCGCGGCGAACAGCAGACCGCCGAGCAGCGTCAGCGCGGCTTCGGTGACCAGGCCGGCGGCCGGATTCACGGCGGTGCACAGGGCGGTCGCCAGCAGAGGGCCGAAGACGAAGGTGAGCTCGTCGGTGACGGACTCGAAGGCCGCGGCGGTGGTCATCAGGGGCGAGCCCTTCAGCCGCGCACCCCAGCGGGCCCGGACCATGGGCCCGATCTGCGGTACCGAGGCGCCCGTGGGCACGGCGGCCGCGAACACCGTCCACAGGGGGGCGTGGCTCAGGGCGAGCACGGTGAGGGTGAGGCCCGACAGCGTGTGCAGGAGCACGCCGGGGATCAGCACCGCGCGCTGCCCGTAGCGGTCGGCGAGCCGCCCGCTGTAGGGCGCGCACAGCGCCATGGAGACACCCGTGACGGCCGCGGCGGCACCGGCCGCGCCGTACGAGCCGGTGGTGTGCTGCACGAGCAGCACGATGGAGATGGTGAGCATGGCGAACGGCTGGCGGGCCGCGAAGCCGGGCAGCAGGAACGTCAAGGCGCCGCGGGTACGCAGCAGCTGTCCGTATCCCGGGCGGGACGAGGCCGACGAGTCCTTCGACGGCTCGGTGGTGACCGTGGATGCCACGGCCCGTGCCTTTCTGCCGCCTGGTAGCGCGACCCCGTCGTAAGGGCGGGGGCGCCGAGAGCTGTCCTCTTGCGCGTGCTGCGGTAGATGCCGGTGCTCGCCGCACGAGGTGTCCCGGCCGCCATACGGTCGCGCCAGCTCTGCGTCAGGCAGAGTTGGTTCGATCAAGGTGTGCCTTCATCGTACAGGGATCAAGGTGCGTCATCCCTGTGAAAATGAGCACCGTAGGGTCGGCCGCCTCCGAATGAGGGGGGTGTGAACGGTGCGAAACATGCACTTAACGCGCGCCGCCGCCCGTGCCCAGCCATCCGGCGAGTTTGCCGCCGTGTCCGACGGCGCGCAGTCGCCGTTCGGCCGCGTCGCGGACCGGGTCCGTGGCGACGACAAGGAGTTCGTCGCCGCGTCGCAGCACGGTCGTCGGCAGCGGCACGAATGACGTCCCCTCGCGCACGACGAGGGTGACGGCCGCCCCGGCCGGCAGCCGTAGCTCGTTGACCTCGACGCCGTGCATCTTCGACCCCTCGGGGATCGCCACGGACAGCAGGTGCCCGCGCAGCCGCTCCAGGGGCGCCGACTCGACGCCGAGATCCGCGGCCTCGGGATCGCCGCCCAGGCGCAGCTTGCGTGCCAGCCAGGGCAGCGTCGGCCCCTGGATCAGGGTGTAGACGACGACCAGGACGAAGACGATGTTGAAGATGCGGCGGCTGCCGTCGACTCCGTTCACCATGGGGATCGTCGCCAAGATGATGGGGACGGCGCCGCGCAGCCCGGCCCAGGACATCAGTGTCTGCTCCTGCCAGGGCACCCGGAACGGTGTGAGGCACAGCACGACGCTGAGCGGGCGGGCCACCATGGTCAGCACCAGGCCGATGACGAGCGCGGGGAGCACGTCGTCGCCCAGCTCGTGCGGGGTCACCAGGAGCCCGAGCAGCACGAACATGCCGATCTGGGCGATCCAGCCGAGACCGTCGGCGAACCCGCGGGTGGCGGGCCAGTGCGGCAGTTTCGCGTTGCCCATGACCATCGAGGCGAGATAGACGCCCAGGAAGCCGCTGCCGTGCGCCAGGGAGCCCGCCGCGTACGCGGTGACCGCGATCGCCATGACGGCGATCGGGTAGAGGCCGGAGGCGGGGAGCGCGACGTGCCTGAGGCCCCAGGAGCCCAGCCAGCCGACCGCGAGGCCGATGGCGGCGCCGATGGCCAGCTCCAGCGCTATCTCGCCCAGCAGCACGTACCAGTGCTCCACGGGGCCGGCCGTGGAGAAGGCGACCACCAGGATGACCACCGGAGCGTCGTTGAAGCCGGACTCGGCCTCCAGGGTGCCCGTCACGCGCGAGGGGAGGGGGATCTTGCGCAGGACGGAGAAGACCGCCGCCGCGTCGGTCGAGGACACCACCGCGCCGATGATCAGCGCCTGTCTCCACTCCAGGCCGGTCACGAAGTGCGCGGCCGTGGCGGTGACGCCGACGCTGACCGCGACGCCGGCCAGTGCCAGCGCCGTGGCGGACGGCAGGGCCGGTTCGATCTCCTTCCACTTCGTGCCGAGGCCGCCCTCGGCGAGGATCACGACCAGGGCTGCGTAGCCGATGACCTGGGTCATCTCGGCATTGTCGAAGTGGATGTTGCCGATGCCGTCCTGGCCCATGAGAACGCCGATCCCCACGTAGACGAGCAGGCTGGGGAGCCCGCTGCGCGAGGAGATCCGGACCGCTGCGACGGCGACGAGCAGGACGAGCGAGCAGACGAGCAGGAGCTGGTTGAGGTGGTGGACAGTCAGCGGCGGTTCCCTTCACCGGCGCGCGCGGCTTGCGCGCGGGCGCACATGTGCTTCGGATACATCGGACACGAAGCTGCGAGCTCCGGACCCAACTACTTCGTTACCTTACCTAACTCTTGACGATTTCTTGACGCTCGGCGAGGGAAGATCGAACATCCCTCCGTACCGGTACCCGACTCCGCGTCAAGTGGCACAAGGCCCTGCGCCTATGGTTGCTCCAGCACTCCAGGACCGCCTGCCGCTCGCGTTAGGACAGCAAGGACAGCGATGCCCCCCAACACCACCGCCACATCGGGTGACAAGCCCGGCAAGTCCGGCAGGAAGAAGGGGCGCAAAGCCCGTTTGATCGTGCTTGTGCTGGTGCTGGCCATCATCGGAGGCATCGCCTACGGCGCCTACTGGTCCATCAGCACCGTCCGCGCGTCCTTCCCGCAGACCAAGGGTTCGATCACACTCGAGGGCCTGACCGGGCCCGTCGACGTGAAGCGGGACGGCTACGGCATCCCGCAGATCTACGCGGACTCCGACGAGGACCTGTTCATGGCGCAGGGCTACGTCCAGGCGCAGGACCGGTTCTACGAGATGGACGTCCGCCGGCACATGACCTCCGGGCGGCTCTCGGAGATGTTCGGCAAGAGCCAGGTCGACAACGACGAGTTCCTGCGCACCCTGGGCTGGGACCGCGTCGCCAAGGAGGAGTACGACTCCAAGCTGGACGCCGACACCAAGAAGTATCTCCAGGCCTACGCCAAGGGGGTCAACGCCTACCTCAAGGGCAAGGACGGCGCCGACATCTCCCTGGAGTACGCGGCCCTGGGGTTCACCAACGACTACAAGCCCACCGAGTGGACCCCGGTCGACTCGGTCTCCTGGCTGAAGGCGATGGCCTGGGACCTGCGCGGCAACATGCAGGACGAGATCGACCGCGCCCTGATGACCAGCCGCCTCGGCCCGGCCCAGATCGCCGAGCTGTACCCGCAGTACCCGTACGACCGTAACCAGGCGATCGTCCAGGACGGCCAGTACGACGAGCTGACCAAGACGTTCGAGCAGACCGACGGCCAGAGCGACTCCGGCGACAGCTCCACGGACGGCACGGGTACCTCCTCGGACTCGTCCTCCTCGTCCTCGGGCAGTACGGAGGGCTCGGCCCTCCAGAGCCAGCTTTCGGGCCTCTACAACGTCCTGGACGACCTGCCCACGGCCGTCGGCGTGAACGGCAACGGCATCGGTTCGAACTCCTGGGTCGTCGCCGGCGGGAACACGATCACCGGTAAGCCGCTGCTGGCCAACGACCCGCACCTGTCGGCGTCGCTCCCGTCCGTCTGGTATCAGATGGGCCTGCACTGCCGCGCCGTCTCCAGTAAGTGCCAGTACGACGTCTCCGGCTACACCTTTGCGGGCATGCCCGGTGTGATCATCGGCCACAACCAGACGATCTCCTGGGGCATGACCAACTCCGGCGTCGACGTCACGGACCTCTACCTGGAGAAGCTCTCCGGGGACGACGGCTACCAGTACAACAACAAGGTGAAGCCGTTCGTCACGCGCGAGGAGACCATCAAGGTCGCCGGCGGCGAGTCCAAGAAGATCGTCGTCCGGCAGACCGAGGACGGGATGCCCCTCCTGTCCGACCGTGACGACGAACTCATCGATGTCGGCAAGAAGGCCACCGTCGACGACGTCGACGCTTCGGCACCCGACCGCGGTGACGGCTACGGCGTCGCCCTGAAGTGGACCGCGCTGGAGCCGGGCACCTCCATGGACGCCGTCTTCGCCATCGACAAGGCGAAGGACTGGGACAGCTTCCGCAAGGCGGCCGAGAAATTCGACGTGCCCTCGCAGAACCTCGTCTACGCCGACACCTCGAACCACATCGGCTACCAGCTGCCCGGAAAGATCCCCACGCGCGCGAAGGGTGTCGACGGCTCGATCCCGGCGCCGGGCTGGGACTCCAAGTACAAGTGGAAGGGCGACATCGACTTCGATGAGCTGCCCTACGAGTACGACCCCGCCCGCGGCTACATCGTCACCGCCAACCAGGCCGTCGTCGACAAGGACAAGTACCCGTACACGCTCACCACGGACTGGGGCTACGGCGCGCGCAGCCAGCGGATCACCGACCTGATCAAGGGCAAGATCAAGGGCGGCGGCAAGATCTCCACCGACGACATGCGCCAGATGCAGCTGGACGACGACAGCGAGATCGCGAAGCTGCTCGTGCCCGTGCTGAAGAAGATCAACCTCGACGAACCGGACGTCCGCGAGGCACAGAAACTGCTCGAGAACTGGGACTTCACCCAGGACGCCGACTCGGCCGCGGCCGCCTACTTCAACGCGGTCTGGCGCAACATCCTCAAGCTCGCCTTCGGCAACAAGCTGCCCAAGGAGCTGCGGGTCGAGGACCAGTGCCTGTGGGTCGATCCGGTCAACACCACCGGCCCGGTCGACGACACCGAGAAGGTCCGCGAGTGCGGTCAGCGCGACGCCGACCAGGCGCAGCCGGACGGCGGCGACCGCTGGTTCGAGGTCGTGCGCAACCTCATGACGAAGACGGACAGCGACTGGTGGACGACGCCCGAGTCGGGCACCCGCCCCGGCGCGGACCACGACCGCGACAAGCTGTTCGCGCGCGCCATGATCGACGCCCGCTGGGAGCTGACCGCCAAGCTCGGCAAGGACATCGACACCTGGAGCTGGGGCCGGCTGCACCGCCTGTTCCTGAAGAACCAGACCCTGGGCACCAGCGGTCCCGGTTTCCTCCAGTACATCCTGAACCGCGGTCCGTGGAAGCTGGGCGGCGGCGAGGCGACGGTCAACGCGACCGGCTGGAACGCGGCCGGCGGCTACGGCGTCGTCTGGGTGCCGTCGATGCGGATGGTGGTCAACCTCGACGATCTCGACAAGTCGAAGTGGATCAACCTCACGGGAGCCTCGGGACACGCCTTCAGCGCGCACTACACCGACCAGACGGACAAGTGGGCCAACGGTGAACTGCTCGACTGGTCCTTCTCGAAGAAGGCGGTCGACGATAGCACCAGCGACACCCTGGTGCTCAAACCCTGAGCTGCCGACCGTACGGAAGAAGGGGCCCGCCCCCCGCGGCGGGCGGGCCCCCTGGTGCGGACGAGGGCACCGGGGCTGGGGGGTGGAGCGGGGCGGGCCCCACCGGGTGCCCC